>CASBHZ010000022.1 GCA_949123685.1 uncultured Bacteroidales bacterium
GTATTTACAGTAAAGGAGAATACAACCCGGCATATTCTCTACAAAACAAGCGAGGAGCTCAGATAACCAATCACACCGGCACCACACCATATCGGTTAGGATATGGCTGAGAAGGCTGACAACAGAAAATAAAAAGGACTATAATTCCTAAAAAAGGGATGAAGCCGATCAGCCACCACCAACCGCTTTTTCCGGTGTCATGCAGTCGCCTCACCAACACGGCTAAATTGGGGATTAACAATATTGCCCCTACAATATACGAAATGACAGGCAAACCGGAACCCATTAACTCGTGCGGACTTTTAAGACCTGCGGGGATTCCGAAAAGGAACCCTATAATGAATGTGAAAAGTATCCACCACCAATATTCACTACGGGAAGCCCTGCCGGAAAAATTGAAATACTTGGAAAAGCAACTGCCTATTGATTGGGTAAAAGTCATAACCTTAAGTTTTAAGTAAGTATAATAATAGGAGGTAAGCAAACGGATATTTGCTTACCTCCTATTATAACTCTCCTTTCTTTCTAATTGTTCGCTATTCTACAAGGGCAACAGCCGAATGATACTTCGCGATGTTGGAAGCTTTCTTTATTGCCTTCCATGCTTTCCTTCCGATCTCATCCTCGGCATATTCCCAGAAAGGTTTGATCTTGGACAATATCTGAGAATCGCCACAAAGGGTCGACTCGTAATGGCGTAACAATTCACGATGGAATCTCAACATCATTTCCAGTCTTGATGCCTTGTCCAATTCCTTTCCACTATTCCATTCGGAAATCAAGGATGGACGACCCAAGACTCCCCTCGCTGTCATCATCCCCGCAATCGTGGGAAATTGAGACTTGATCCGGGTAATATCCTCCATTGTTCTTATATCTCCATTAAATAAAACAGGATGTGGGCATAACTTCAGAAATTCCTCGAACCTGTCAAGATAGAGGTCTCCGCCATATTGCTGGCGCGCCACGCGGGGATGGAGCGTTACGTGAACAAGCGGCATATCAGCTATTGCATCAATCACCCCTTTCCATTCATCCGGGTCAGCATAACCCAGACGCATCTTCAAAGAAAACTCAATCTCCGGAAACTCTTTTAACAATGTCGGGATCTTAAAATACTCATCCCGATTGGCAATAAAACCGGCACCACGGCCCTTGGCTGTCTGTAAAGGGAAAGGGCAACCGGTATTTAAATCAATCCTGTCTGCACCCACCTTTGCAAGTCCCTCCACAAGGGGACGCAATTCAGACATATCCCGGAATATCACCTGAGCCACGACATGATGGTTGGCATTAAGGTCTGACATGTAATCCTTAAGGTCATGCTTGCGGAAATCCCCCTTTTCGAGACGTATGAAAGGGGTGTAATAATCCTGAGACCCACCATATGTCTCTTTATGGAAATGCCTCCAGGCAGCATCAGTATGCCCCTGCACCGGAGCGACATCTATCTTGAAATCTTTCATATTCATATTTATCGGGAAGAGAGTAATACTTATTTTGAAGGTAGGAATGCGAAAACCACTGCAGCCACAAGGCAGAGGTAAGAAGCAGCATGATTCCATTGGAACTTCTGCCCTTGAAAACATAACATTGCGATCACCGTAAACACGGTCAATGTTATCACCTCCTGAATAATCTTAAGCTGAAAAAGCGAGAAAGGTCCTCCGTTGTCCTTGAACCCGATTTTGTTTGCCGGAACCATGAAACAATATTCGAACAAGGCTATTCCCCAAGATAGAAGGATAACCGCAAACAAAGGCCAGTTTTTCGAAATGCCACTGTTGTTCAATTTCAAATGTCCATACCACGCAAATGTCATGAAGACATTTGATATAACAAGAAGCAGGATAGTAATTAAAGTCGTTTTCATCTGTAAGAGTCGAAAATATATGCAAATTTACGAATATTTCACTAATTTTGCATATGGAAGTGATTTAAACTTCATATTAGTTAGATAGAACG
The DNA here is from genome assembly GCA_949123685.1 of uncultured Bacteroidales bacterium. The sequence goes on from CASBHZ010000022.1 coordinate 1,966, forward strand.
CGTGTTGACTTACTTAACTTAACATTTACAGACAAGGCAAAACGAGTTCACACTCCTCATAAATCCATGATTATGAACATCCAGAATATTATCAAAGACATTTTCTACGTAGGTGTAAACGATCGCGTTAAACATAAATTCGAAGCTTTGTGGCCGCTGCCATATGGAGTCAGCTATAATTCATACATTGTCTCCGGCTCTGAAAAATTGGCACTCATAGACACGGTATGCATCGAGGAAGTGCGCGAGTATTTCAATAATATCAACGCCATTGCCGGCAACCGCAAGATAGACTATCTGATAATCAACCACATGGAACCGGACCATTCCGCGGCAATTCCAGAAATTGTCCGCGCCTATCCGGAGATCAAGATTGTAGGCAATTGCAAAACAATCGAAATGATCAAAGGTTTCTATCATATTGTAGATCCGGAACGTTATCTTGAAATCAAGGATGGCGACACCCTTGATCTTGGTGGGCATTCATTAAAGTTTTATCTGACCCCGATGGTGCATTGGCCGGAAACCATGATGACATACGTGGAAGACTTGGAAGTGCTCTTCTCCGGAGATGCCTTCGGCACATTCGGCGCCCTCAATGGCGCGGTGCTCGACAGGGATATGGAAACTGACGTATTCATCAAGGAGATGTATCGTTACTATTCCAATATCGTCGGCAAATACGGGCGGTTTGTTGAAAAAGCGATCGCAAAACTCTCCGGCTTGAAATTTTCATATATATGCCCCACCCACGGACCGGTATGGAATGAAAAAATTTCTGAAATCGTTGAACTTGTTTCCAACCTTGCCGCTTATAAGAGTGAACCCGGAGTTGTGATCGTATATGGTTCAATGTATGGCAACACGGCGGAAGTGGCAGAAATGATAGCACGCGAGCTATCAGCATTGGGTGTAAAACGCATCATAATCCACAACGCTTCACACTCCGAAATGAGCGACATGATAACAGATGCTTTCCGTTATGAGACGCTGATCGTTGGTTCCGCCACATATTCCATGCGCTTATTCCCACCGGTGGAAACATTCATGAACGCAATGGAAACCAGGGAAATCAAGAACAAGGTGTTCGCAACATTCAGCAATTTCACATGGGCGGCAGGAGCTGTCACCGGAAAACTGAAAGAATATGCCGAACGAATGAAATTACCTATATCTGCCGCAATGCTTGTGAAACAGTCATCAGGCACGACCACTCCTGATGAAGTGCGTGAATTTGCACGGCAGGTAGTCAATGCAATGGAAGCAAAAGAGAAATAAATAACAATGGAAAAAGAGGAACTGGAAATAGAATCACACCCTTGGCCTCCCTTCATTCCGGAAGGAGCAAAGGTATTGATCATGGGAACTTTTCCGCCACAGGAAAAGCGGTGGAGCATGGATTTCTATTATCCCAACCGCACAAATGATTTCTGGAAAATATGCGGACTAATATTCCTCGGGGATAAGGATGCCTTATTAAACAGCGATCATAAGACATATAACGTCGAGAAAATCCGCTCGCTTATGACAGAAAAGCACATCGCGCTCAACGACACGGTGAGGAAAGCACGCAGGCTTAAAGGGAATGCCAGCGATAAATTCCTTGACGTTGTAGAGCCCGTGCCACTTTTCGACCTGCTTGCCGAGATGCCCCACTGCCACGCGGTTGCAACCACCGGCGAAAAGGCAGCGGGAATAGTAGCTGAAATCACCGGCACACCCCTTCCTAAAATGGGAGAAATGCTTACAGGCTTGATTCCCTCCCGATTCACCGATGGAGAAGAGGAAAACCTCGAGATATGGCGAATGCCATCCACAAGCCGCGCCTATCCCCTGCAACTTGAACGCAAAGCGGAGTATTACGCCCGTCTCTTCCGTCATCTCGGAATCCTGTAAATACCCTTAATACTACATACTTAAGTAAAAAGATTAAAAATACATAAATGTTAGACATGATACCCTTGGCAATATTTGATGCCAGCGAATTTTTCCAATGGTTTGTAGACCATGCAAGTTATCTTTTCGTATTTGTTTTCATGACCATCGAGAGCAGCTTCATACCCTTCCCTTCGGAAGTGATAGTTCCCCCTGCTGCATATCTGGCATGCACCAACACCGGAGCCGGAAGCGACATGAACGTATTTCTTGTGGTGGTGTTTGCAACCCTCGGGGCTCTTGCCGGCGCTTTCATCAATTATTATCTCGCGTTATGGATCGGGCGTCCGGTAGTGTACCGCTTCGCAGACAGCCGGCTCGGTCATGCCTGCCTGATTGACAGGGCAAAAGTAGACAAAGCTGAAAAATACTTCGACAAACATGGTGCCGTATCGACATTTGTAGGGCGGCTGATCCCGGCAATACGCCAGCTCATATCCATTCCGGCAGGCATCTCCCGCATGAACATAGCCCAATTCGCCCTTTTCACATCATTAGGAGCACTGGTATGGAACGTTATCCTTGCATCCCTCGGATACTGGCTGTCGCTCCACGTATCTCCCGACATGCTTTTCGACAAAGTCGAAGAATACAACCGCTACCTGACATGGGCAGGATACGGACTGTTCGTGCTCTGCATTATCTACATCCTCTACAACGCCTTTAAAAAGAAGAAATAAAACAGTTATGCAAGCTGTGATATAAAGCTGCGCGACATAAATACGCGACATAAATAAATGCATCGGATGCGGCTTACTGCCTGCATCCGATGCATTTATTTATCGGTTCTTTAATCAGTAAGAAGGATTTCACTTGCCCTCTTCGATGCCAGTGCTTGTTCAACCCTTATATTAAGAATCCACATGCTCCATTATGTGACATGCATATCTTGCCATATTGATGCTCTTCGGGTTAATATTTGCTAAACTTCTTTACGTAAGCGAATTAAATCTCCTAATTTTAGATCCCAACTATCCGGGGAAAACTCCTCAAGTCCACACCCTGGATAAAAAGTTAATTCCCCGAAGCGGATATCGCAGTTGATAGCATAAAAGTCAATGCGCAGAAAGGGATGTCCCGCCGAGAGCGTGGCTGCAAACTTTAGCATCTTACCAAGGGCATCTGGACTGTCTATAGGATGGGCTGAATCGGAGGGGTAACCATATTCAATGTCGAGCAATTGCCAATCAGTGTCATAGATATTGCGTTTATGACCAGTGATGGCGAATCGGTCGAAATCCACTTGTATGAACCTCGGCTTGCCATGAAAGCAGAATATCTTGTAGTCTTTCAGTTCATAACCGCTCTCGTCGGTCATATATTGTTCCGCCAAGATTCGGTGCTTAACATTCTTATATGGCCATTCGCGCCCCACTTTATAGAAATCTCTCTTAAGTGTTTTGTCAAGGGCAGATCGAACATTATTTATATCAAGCCTCGACTTATCTGTGCATATACACAGACCTCCGCTATCATGATTGCATTTAAGGACAAATCTATCTGGCAATGTGTCAAAATCAATATCCTCTGCCCTATTCCACACTCCGAGGGTAGGAATGATATACTCCTCGCCTATCCGCTCGGACACCCACTTTTTTGCCTCGATCTTATCAACCATCTTAGTATATTCATCCTTACGATCATTGAGCTTAAGCCATTGTAGCTTCTCGTTAAAAGTTCGAGGATTTTTAAGATCAAGGCGCTTCCCAAAGCGATGAAAATACAGGAGACGAAGGTATAAACTATCCGGCATAAGACTACCAAGTCGTAAAAGCGGACTTGTAATAATCTTATATGGCCGTTTTATCAGATTGCTAAATCTTGTCATCTGTAAAATAGTAATCTTTAAACCAGGCGACAGTGCTATCTATGCCGTCTTGCAAATCTGTAGAAGGTTTGAAGCCAGTAGCTTCTGCAAGTGCAGAAGAATTGGCATATGTCTGATATACATCGCCCGACTGCATAGGCAAGAAATCTTTTCGAGCTTCCCGCCCAATGGAGGTTTCGATACATTGAATGTAGTCCATTAAGCGCGTTGGCTGCTGGTTTCCGATGTTATATATTCTATAGGGAGCTGTAGATGTGGCAGGATCCGGATTGGTTTCATTCCACTCTGGATTACCGTTCGGAATTACATCAACAATGCGAATAACACCCTCAACTATGTCGTCTATATAGGTAAAATCACGGAGCATGTCACCATTATTAAACACCTTGATAGGACGGTCATGAAGGATCGCGTCCATGAAAAGGAAGGGCGACATATCGGGGCGTCCCCACGGACCATAAACGGTAAAAAAGCGTAGACCGGTGGTCGGCAGATTATATAGTTTTGAATAAGCATGCGCCATCAGCTCGTTGCTCTTTTTAGTGGCGGCATATAGACTGACAGGATGAGCTATGCCGTCATGCTCGGAGAAAGGCACCTTGCCGTTAAGACCATAAACACTCGACGAAGAAGCATACACAAGGTGCTTGACCTTGTTGTCCCGGCAACCCTCAAGCACATTTATAAAGCCATCTACATTGCTCTCAACATAAGCGTGTGGATTTTCGATTGAATACCTCACACCCGCCTGAGCTCCGAGATTAATGACAGCATCAAAACAGCCATTGGCAAACAGCATCCGCATTGCCGGTGTATCTTCAAGATTCATGCGGATAAAACTGAATCCGGGATGTAATGAGGATTGTGTGAATTTATACCAATCAACATCCTCCTTAACAATTCCGAGCAAAGAGAGTCTTGCATATTTCAACTCAGGGTCATAATAATTATTGATATTGTCGAGTCCGACAACCGAGTCACCGCGCTCGAGCAGTCGGCGACAGACGGCAGCTCCAATAAAACCGGCAGCACCGGTAACAAGTATCTTTTTCATATAAGTAAGTATAAAAATTAACCGATATATGTAAGTAATTATTTCTTATTCAAAAACATAGCACGCAATTTACTATTATATACAGCTTTGACAACAAAAACAGGCATGATCCGGAATAAATATCGCACAACAGGATATATTTGTTTTGGCGAAAAACGGCCATAAAGACGGCTGATGCCATACAGATAAGCTCGAAGTTCATGTTTTGCCTTTATTATACTACGGCGCTTGTAGACCGAATCTTCTCTTCTAAATTTCAAGGTTACAGTCTCGAGATTGGCAATTTTTTGACCTGAGACCAGCACGTCAAACCAAAGTGCAATATCTTCATTTAATGGATAATTCTCGTTATAACTTATTCCACTATCAAACACCTCCCTCCTTATCATCACATTGGGATGAGCTAAAGGGGATGCCTTACAGATATAGGCAAGTATTGCATCATTTGTCAGCGGATAATGACGGATTCCAATATTATCATCCAGATGGTTAAACTCCTGGATGGCACCTCCTAAAACCGACACATCGAGATGCCGTTCCAAATACTCGGCTTGCAACATAAAACGCTCCGGCAATGCAATGTCATCAGAGTCCATTCGGGCTATAAATTCACCGGTTGTAAACTGCATTCCCCTGTTAAGGGATCTTGCCAATCCAAGATTCTGTTCGTTTACAATAATCTTCATTGCTGAGCCAATTTTCGACTGCCACTTATATATCACTGACCGAAGTTGCTCACCAAGTGGACCATCCTGCACAAGCACTATTTCATTGGGCTTGCGGATTTGTTTATCCCATACGCTCTCCAACGCCATATCAAGATAGACCGGTGTTTCCATCTTATAGACCGACATAAGGACAGATATTGATGTCATAGACCGATTATGAAATATATTTCGCCAGATTAACCCCTATGAAGCGAAATAGACATATATTGACACTCTTGAAAAAAGATATTCTTCTTAAGGCAGCAAAAGAAAAATGATTTTTTAATGTCTTTTTAATAATATTATCCGACCTCTTTGGATTGGCACGAAGTGCACCTGACAGTGTCTGCATAAATAAGCTGTCAATATCCCTTCTGATCTCAACTCCCGTTAAGACTTTAGCATGTTTTTCTACAAAAGCAGCCCCCTTAAGGGCATCCATAGCTATTTCTTTTTTAGAATGAGTTGCCGAGGTATCAACCTGTACATAATCATAAACTATTTCGGATATCACCTTCACCATCTTGCTTTTCAATGACGCCAAAAGACATACCGCCATATCCTCACCGCTCCTTATACCAATAGGCATCGGCACTTGCAGTAGAATAGATTTCCTATATGCCTTCGCCCACAATTGCCACCGAAGCTTACCGACACACATTTCAGAAAAGCAACCATATCCTGTTATTGCGTCGGCTTCATAAGAAAGGCTCTTCAATAACCGCCCTCCCCTTGAGATTACAAACCCACCAATAACCATATCAATCATGGGATCGGAAAATGGACGTACCAAGTTATCAATTGCATTATCCATCAAAGAATCATCTACATCCAGGAACGTGACGATATCACCTTTTGCAACTGATATTCCAACTTCACGCGCTACAACAACTCCTTCGTTGCTTTTATTTATGACTTTAATTCTCCTTTCTATTGATGCGAGATTTGTTAAAATATCATACGTTCCATCATTACTTCCGTCATTTATGAAAATAGCCTCCCAATTATGGAAGTCTTGGGATTGCAATGACTTATAACAATGATCAATGAATTTTGCACCATTAAAGACGGGAATTATAATCGATATGAGTGGTGTCATATAAACTGGATTACCTTTTCATTTGTGGCTTATATCCGGATAAGAGTTTGGAAAGTGACGTGTATCGCTTATCGAAGACATCAATTTTATGCGTTAGTTTGAACACCGTGGTAGATGATGTTACTTTATTGAATAAATCAAGTGAGAATTTGGTGTTCAGGTTGTCCAGAAACCACATAACATCTGTATTATTCACCGGTACAGAGTCTATCATATTACGTATTATTTCGGATTCTTCATAGCAAGCCTGAATAATACGGTCAATTAGAAAATAATCTATAAGTTGGTTATTCTCTTTCCAATATCCACAGAAAATCATAAACATAGACTTTGTCAAAGGATTGTTTTTTAAGCCTCCGATACAGAAGCCTGTCCACAGAAATTTTGTAGGATTTTTTATCGTCCAAAATGAATTATTTCCGAACGAAGGTGAGAAATTATACGAAACAAATATATTTGCATCCATCCAGATACCTCCGTTTTGAGTAATAAGACCACTTCGCAGAATGTCTGAAAAGTTTTGTATGGAAATTATACCTGATTCGAACTTTCGGACAATATATTCAGGCAAGCCTATGTACGAATTATAGTTTTCTGAGTCAATCACAATTACATCATATCCAATGACATTTCTCCGGATTGATCCAATTGTTAGTTTCACGCTTTCCGGTGCTGATTGCAGGCCTTGCCACCATAAAGTCCATATTACCTTAGTTTGCTCATTCTCGACGTTTCCACTTTGTGTCTTGACAATATAACCGCCATGTTTTTCAACAACATAGTCAGTAATGTTCCTTGAATGTTTTTTTTCAAGTGCCTTTGCAATTTTGTTCATACCAAGGTATGTGAAGAATCGGGCTGACAACCCTATTGCAAAATGACAAACACCTAAATATTTAATGGATGGTACAGACCTGTCTATATAGCGTTTTATTTTGGTATACATACTCATGAAATATCGTGATATTTGATGACCTGATCTTTATACCTCTGCTCCCCGTCCGTTTAATACAATCACATAGTTTATTAGGAACAATATTGATATAAGCATTTTGCTAACCCCGATAGTCATAGCCTTGCAATCACACAAACCAATGTAAATGAGTGCTAACAGCATGATAACCTTATAATCCTTATTTAGAAGCATCGGACTGACCATAAACAGTTGATAGGCAATGACGGCAGTGTATCCGAATATTCCCCAATAGAATAAATTCCGGAGGACACCTATATCAATATGCTGATAGTATTTTCCGTCATATCCAATCAAATAGCCATCTCCCCATAGGAATGATTCAAGACTTATCGGTGTGCTCCACATGTTCATGAGATCATCAGTAGAGATGCTTGTAAAACCTCGTCCTTCAATAAGGTTATATAAGGGTTCAAGTGCGTATGGCAATAGGAATGTGACTGCGAAATCTATATATTCCGGGAATAATATCCATATCAACACAATGATAAAGACAAGAGCCAAACATAATTTCGTCAATAAATTAAATTTCTCCCATTTCGATACATGAGAAAAAAAGAAAATATAGATCATACTTAATATTGCTCCGGCTAAACCAGTGCGCCCCGCAAAGAAAGTACCTAAAATCAAGAGAAACCAACCAAACAGATATTTTGTCCGGATGTTAAAGTCCATGTATTCCTTTACATACAAAAGAAATATCATACCGAAAGACAGTGATAATCCCCATCCGTTTGAACCGGACAGACCTAAACCACGAGTGCCATGGCTTGATGTGTGTAGATTGGAGTCTCCGCTGAAATAAGTTGTTATTGAAGCGATAGCCGGAACTGCAGATGCAGCTAATTCAATAAAACATTGAATTAGGTATGCAGCTATTATCAACCGTATTATTTCAGTCGTATTTATCAAATGTTTTTTTGATAAAAAGGCTATAACAAATATCCCAAGAACAAACTGAATAATCTGAGCTAAAATAATTTTAAAATAATCAAGGTCATATGAGGAATGGGCGAGACTATATATGTAAGCCAATATAAGTAGAAAAAACTGGAAAGAAAATATAGTTAGAATCCAACGATTTGACAGGATTGATATAAGTCTACACAGTTGTCGTCGCTTCCACAGAATGAAAAATGAATATCCTCCTGCAAGCATACTGCTTTGCAGCGGGCCGACAATATAGAAACAGAAGATGTAAAGGAACAAAACAATTGTATCCTGTATTCTATATTTCTCAAGCGAGATCCGAAAGATCCTATCACTAATTGACACCACTCGCGGAATATCTTTGAGGTGCTATATGTTTGGCTAAAATACGCAGATGATCCCTATGTGTCAAACCGGTTCGATATACGCGTATGGTATTCAGATAGTTTAAAAGAGAACGCAATGAATACCGGTCTAATGACAGGAACAGATAATAGAAATAATACGATATCGCCTCGCGATTGCCATTGGCTGGGGTAGCCAAGATTTGTTTAACCCTGTCTATATAAGAAAGAGTGATAGTCTCTGGAATCCCCTCGGTCATACCGATTTCATATCCCAGATCATTCAATAACTTGCGCCTGACCATTTTGGTGGTATCAAGTTGGGATTCTTTATGCAGAATGGATACCTGCTGCCTATTGTGTCGGTGGAGAAAGAGAACCTCGGGGATATTTGCAAAAAGACATATTTTCCCCATATCATACCACAGCTGCATATCCTGCGCATACCTTAGATTTTCATCGTAACGAATACTATTTTCATGAATAACACTTGCACGCATCATGGTTGCAGGATGGTCGAAGGGTGGTCTAATTATCCACCTAAGCTTGATTTCCTTATCTTCGACAGGAATTTTCCGGACGGCATCCTTATTACCAATATCCTTGAGCCAACAACCTACAATCCCGTATTCAGGATTATCTTCCAAAAAAGATACCTGTTTCTCAAACCGTGTTGGCATCGATATATCGTCGGCATCCATGCGGGCTATATACTTGCCTTGACACATGTCAAGCCCTCGGTTAAGAGATTTGGTGAGACCTATATTATGCTCATTTACCGAGATTTTGATACGTGTGTCGGATTGGACTTTGCAGTCAAGATATTCAAACAGTTCCTGCCTTGTAGGATTGTCGTTTATTATAATAAATTCAAAATCAGTAAATGATTGGTTTAAGATTGATTCGATTGCCTCATCAACCCATTCAAGCGGTTCCTTGTAGACACTCATCAAAACTGAAATCATCGGTAATTTAACCTCCATTGCTTTCTTGATTTATATATTGCCACAAGCCTTATAAAGTCAGCCTCTCGCAATATACTATAGTTTACCATTTGCCAATAAAATTTCCACTACCCAACGATGAGTCTCGCAACGATACATATTAAGAAGATGAATCGTGTTTACCCGATTCGGGAAAAGCACTCTTCTTGCAACATCTTTCAATAGAGTCCGGTCCAGTGAGAGTTTGGCAAAGCCACTTGCCGAATACATCAATCTATATGCAGGAATAAAAACGGTTAGTGTCTTGCTAATTTCTTCGGAATATAGTTTATTATCGTTCAAAATGGCATTCAGGTTTCGTAGTCTTTCTGAAGTTGCCTTAGTACAATCACATCCTATAACATGCTTTTCTGGACTGTAAGATATCGGTTCAACATTATATGTCATTCCGAACTCATCTATATTAAAACTTACACATAAACTATTATTCCAAAAATTTGGATAAACAGCATCTGCCTTCTCAAAACAAAAATTACCTAAACTATAAAATATGGGCTTCCCATTATATTCTTCCCATCCTTGTGGGATATGAGGATGCGACCCGACAACTGCATCCACGCCTAAGTCGATCCACATTCTATACAATTCCCGATATTGAGGTAAAGGATGATCACAATATTCCAAGCCCCCATGATTGTAGACAAAAATATAATCTACTTTTTTGCGGATTTTTACAATACTTTTTACAACTTCAGGAGAAGACATCCATGCACATCCGAAATCGTCAAAATCTTCAACACAACTAAATTCCCTGTGTGTCAATGAAAATATCGCTACCTTTAAATTATCCTTTTGAACCAATAATGGTGCGTAGCATTCCTCCTTTGTTCCGACTCCAAAAACTTTGAAATCAGAAAATGCATCTCTTGTTTCCTCCGCACAACTCCTGCCAAAATCCATCATATGGTTGTTGGCAAAAGCAATACAATTGAACCCGTATTTTTCCAACCAGCCGACCGCATCGTAACTTTGCGATATGTTGGGTCCTGATTTTAGAATCGGAGAAGCTTCTTTTATTCTTAATGGAGCTTCAAAATTTACGACATTAAAATCAGAATCGGCAGTCAAATTTCGCAAATGCTCAGACAGTTTTAAGCAATTAGCATTTTGACACACAAAATCTCCATAAAAATTAATTTTCATAGATATAATTATATCATGCTTTTGCGATTATGATTCCCAAATTTCCATCAGTCCGCGATAAGTATACCTATATACATCCAACAAATCTCTAAATCTGAATCGTAATCCATAGGCTATGGTGTATCTGATAAGGTCTTTTAAAATTTCAGATTTATTGTATTTTTTATTTATATATGCGTAATTACGGACATGAATCGAGTTATGGAAATAGCATTTTTTCCAATTTACAAACGGAATAATATTATAGCTTTTCAGTCCACGTTTAGGATGGTAATGGTATGCATGGCATATAGTGGCAATTTTAAATCCACTATGACTCACACGATTTGTGTATTCAGTTTCATCCCCCCATATGAACATCTCTCTCTTTATATACCCTATCTTATCTATAACCTTATGATTAATAAATGTGCCATTGAACGGATTTATGGCATTTATGAAAATCTCTTTGTCATGAAAATATGCAGCATCCGTTTTGCCCGCAAGTCCAAAAGAAAGTTCTGTATGATTACATTCATTTATCACCAAAGGGTTGACATACAACAAATCACGCTTTGTTGCAACATTCAGTAGAGTGTATAAAGCGTTCACTGCCGGAACCCCATCGTCATCCATCATCCATATCCAGTCGAGACCAGCCTCGTGCGCCATTTTCATGCCGGCATAAAAACCTCCGGCACCACCATCATTAGTATCCTTGAATACATAAGTAACTTTAACAGGTGATTTAGAATGTTTGTACATCAATGTCTCGACTTTACCATGTTCGTTACTGTCAATAAAGTCTCCTTTGATATAATTTGCCTCTTTCAGCATCATCCTGGTTTTATCATCAGAATGATTGTCTATGATAAAAATCTCAGTAGGAAGGAGCGTCTGCGCAACGACAGCATCAAGACATCTTATTAATAAGTCGGCACGATTATATGTAACGACAACCACACCGATTGTATTACTTGTTATATTTTTCATTATTGAGAGATATTACATGAAATGAGAGAAGACTTGGGCTATGATCGGAGCCATATCATAATATTTATATTGGGCAAGACGACCACCAAAGAGAACATCTGTTTCCAACTCTGCAAGGCGGCGATATTGTTCGTAGAGAGCCTGATTGCGGGAATCGTTTACCGGATAGAAAGGCTCCATGCCGTCACACCACTCGGTTGAATATTCATGCGAGATAACAGTGCGGTGGTGTCTATAGACATCGTTTCCGAAAGTTTCGAAATGTTTGTGTTCGATAATGCGTGTGTATGGCACTTCTGCCGAAGTAAAGTTTACCACTGCATTACCTTGATAATTCGGTTTGTCAAGTATTTGAGTGTCAAATCGGACTGTACGATATTCAAGCCGTCCGAAACGGTAGCCGTAATACTCATCAATCTTGCCGGTGAATACTATTTTGTCGGCAATAGATTCCCAATGTTCGCGATCAGAGAAAAAATCAGTATCAAGCAACACATCTATTCCGTCAAGAAGACCATTAATCAAACGATTATATCCACCGATTGGAATGCCTTGGTATGAATCATTGAAATAATTATTATCATAGGTCATGCGCACAGGAAGGCGACGAATGATAAATGCCGGCAGTTCCGCACAAGGACGCCCCCATTGCTTCTCAGTGTATCCTTTAATAAGTTGCTCATAGATATCACGACCAATGAGAGTCAATGCCTGCTCTTCCAGATTACGAGGCTCCGTGATACCCTCTGCCGCCATACGCTCTACCGCATCACGCCTTTGTTCGTCAAGACAAGCCTGCGCTTCGGAGGGTGTCTTGGCTCCCCACATCTGATAAAAAGTGTTCATGTTGAACGGCAGATTGTATAGCTTTCCATTGGGTGCCTGTGCAACTGGGCAGTTGGTATAGCGATTGAAAGGCACAATGGAGTTGACAAAATCCCATACCTTACGGTCAGATGTATGAAAGATATGTGCCCCGTACTTATGTACATTGATACCCTCAATCTCTTCACAGTAGATATTTCCGCCCGCATGAGAGCGTTTGTCAATAACCAAGCACCGCTTACCCCGTTTAAATGCCAGATGGGCAAACGTAGCCCCGAAAAGCCCGGAACCAACTATGAGATAATCAAATTGTTTCACAATAACCTTGTATATTAATGATGCTTTAGCAATTTATTAAATCCTGACAGACGGAGCATATCATTAAAAAGGTCATCCTTCATTAGGAACAGACTTAGTGAATATGTTACGATACCGGATGCAATACTTAGAGTAATAGACACTATTATATCCGTTATATTTGTTGATATTACCCATACTGCCAAACCCATCAGAAAAGCAGATAAAAAATATGATGGTTTAAATATATCACGCCAATGAAAAGGGAAATACCGCCTTCCCAAAACTGCTTGTAGAACAAAGACTACCATTTCAGCAATCAGTGTTGCAATAGCCGCTCCGGTAGCACCATTGTCTGGAATGAAAATAAGATTAAATATCACATTGATAATGGCTCCGCCAGCCACACTCCAAATCACAATATTCACCTTGTCCTTAGGATACAGAACTTGAATCCCCATAACGTTTGTTAATCCAATAAGAAGTATTACAGGCGCATTTAGATAAAGTACGGGGATTGAGTCAATATACTCTTTGCCACAGAATATCAATGTTATCGGTGTTGACAGAATCATCAGACCAATAATCATTGGAAGCGACAAGGCAACCGTCAGACGCGACGATTTATTGATTACGTTAGCAAATCCTTTGTTATCACCTTTCTGAAGAAGATTAGAACAGCGAGGTAACAATACTATACCGACCGATGAAATCAGCACGAGACCTATATGAGAAATCTTCGTACCTGCAGTAAAATACCCTACGGCTTTATCTCCGCTCATAAAACCAAGCATTATCGTGTTGAGCTGCACATAAAGGCTGATGATAAGGTTAAGGATAAATACATGAAGTGCTGGCTTGACATGCCTGGCTATTTCAAGTTCTTGAATGCGAATCGCTGCAATATCAATGTATTTACGCAGATGAATAAAGTTGATAAAGTTATTGCCAACAGTCGCACCTACAGTTATAGCTCCGTATACGAGAATGTCATCCGGACTTTTTACAAATATGAAAAGAAACGAAGTGGACAATATACGTATGGCTATTGCCCGATATGTTATGAATTTAAAATCTTCAATTCCCTGATAAAACCAATTGACACCAATAGCATTGAACACTATTGTAAGACTAAGAATATAGAAAAGTGAAATCTGTTGGTGTATCCGTGGAATATATTCAGCAAGAAACCAGACTCCGATATATCCGATTAGACAAAGGATAGAACTGAGTATGAGAATTTCAACCGTGGTTTTATCTCTCAAGACTTTGTCATCACGATACTTGGCAATTTCTTTAACAGCATATAAAGGAATGCCGACACTGGTTAAAAGAACAATATAACCGATTATTGAATTAAGAAAATTTACAGCACCGATGCCATCTGGAAGCAACACTCTCGCAGCATATGGAAACGTAACCATAGGGAACAAAATGCTTGTCACAGTATTTATTCCATTAAGTACAATGTTTCCTTTAATTGATGCCATAAAAGACCAAATTAATTTTCAAAACATTAATTTCCAATACCCAGGAGCTTCATGTCAAGCGAATATGCCTGGCGGGCGATATCCGATAAATCCTGACAATCGGAGAGGAGATGGATGATACGCTGTTCGAGGTTGGCGACAAGCCTTTGGTCATCTGGCGAAAGCCAAGGATAGGCACTACGCAGGAAATGCAATTTAGAACGCAATGTCTCTGCGTTATCTTCAACAGAAGTCATATCCGTAACAGAAGGGAGATAACTTGCGGCAAGCCAAGACTTGAAAGCTTCCTGATGCCGACCTTCGAATGCATAGAGATCTTCACCCAAAAGAAGACGTACCCTGTCAAGGATAGTGGAAAGGGATACTCCATTGAAATCGCCTTGCCTGCGGAACTCCCGATGCAAGCGTTCGAGGATATCGGAATACCAATGTAGAGGCATGCCATAGAAATTATGATCGTGAAGACGAATCCGGTTCGAGACGGCACTGAAAAGCGCAGACTCGTCAACCTCTATATTTCCACTGATACGGGCTTCAAATGCGCGAAGATAACATCCGCCAATAAAACCTACTGGTGCTGCCTCTTTATAGAAAAGACGGTGCAGAATGTCGAAGCCTTCAAGTGCCGGAACAATACCTTGGGAGGGTATCAGGCATGCATCCGACTTGACAGTGCGCAACCATGTCGAAACATGGTTACGAAGTCCTGTAACCTTAGGGATACACTCGCATCCGCATTGCAAGAGGGATAATAGAAGATGCGTGAAATCACCGACTGCAAAGCCATCGCTAAAATCGACACATCGCTGATCCGGTAATGCGATCAACAAGTCACAAGTCATCCGATATTATTCTTAATATTATGGTAGTCATATTCCTCACGCAAAAGCGCGAGTGCGCATGACTCTTTCGGCTCACATGGAGGAAGAGACGCTACTCCACGTGCATATTCTTCCCTGTCACCATCAACGATAGAAAAAACAAGAGAGATAAACGATTTTGTAACAGGAGAAGTAACAGAGTCGGCAAGCTTCATGTAGCGCTTATAAAAATCCTCTTCTCCTGCCCTGTCGCCAAGCAGGCGACTTACGGCATAAAGGATAGCGGTGAGTTTTGCCTCTACCTTGCGGTCGCCGAGACGCGCAGACGACATGCGACGATGGAAAACGGTAAGAACAGCGATCTCGCGGGTTGTCAACGGAGCACCATCCGAATGATGACGCAATATGCCGTATAGTTTTGGCACAAAGGCATCGATCTGGTCATAACCACGGCGTGAACTCTTCGAAAATTCCAGGACACGGACATAGCCTGCATGTATGTCATAAGCAACCGTGCCAAGATTCTGTGAAACCTGAATCATTATATTGCCACGGACACTTTTGTTACGGGGAATAAAATAGCCGACAAGTCCGGCAAAAGGTCCGTCTACAACCTCCACAAGATCCCCGGATTCGAGGTCTACACTGTCAAGCGGGAAGAAAGGCAACGTGTTGCGACAAGCGCGGGCAATAGTCATAAAATCTGCCATGCTACGGTCACTTACCGTGGCATAGCGACTGCCGCCACCATGATCTATAACGAAAGAAAAACCATTGGAACCTTGACACAAGGACTTTATCTCGGAATAAGTGCCACGAACAAACACATAATGATAAGTGAGAGGTTTCTCCGAACAGACCATTCTGTCTCCAATCCGGGATGCGGAAACTATCGTAGGAGCAAAGAGTTCAATACAAGCCAAATGGCGATTATTGAAAGTGTCAACAGCCCGACGAACGGCTGAGATCCGGGAGGAACCCGGACCGGGAATATGGTTAAGGACAAACCAGCGAATTGCATCGCTATCCATTACCGAATTACACAAAAGGATATTATCTTACTTGGTCTGTAAAATACCATCAAGTTGCACATCAACAACTTACAGATAGCTATTTAACAAACTTCCGAAAACTCGAGTATATTTCCCGATTATTATGATGTAAAGTATCTCTTGGTAAGAGATACTTATTTTTTACAAATACTTGAAACAAAGCATAATAAAAATATGTATATTGGCTAAATCTGCATAAAATGGATATTTGCGTGTTTTTTGGTATTGAGCATAATTGGTGGCAGATGGGTTGAACTTAATGCTGATACAATTTGTATAAATTTATAGAGAACAGTAAATGAGTGTGTTTAATACGTTTGCAGGATATAAAATGTCTTAGATATTTTGTAGAATGACATGAATTAAGTATCTTTGCAACCGAAATAAGTATCTCTTACCAAGAGATACTTATTTATTTTTAGTATAGAATACGCAAGCTACCGCACTCATTTACACGCAATTGCAGCTCGCATTAATGTCCAACCTGCCAGCATTTTTAACTCCAACCAATTACAACCACGTAACAACCACTTTCTTATATAAGTAAGTGGTTGTCATGTGGTTGTAAGTGGTTGGAGAATAAATTAAATGGTGGAAAGTTTTGGTGTATGGATATCAATAAACAGGAAATACAATCTCCTGGAACTTAACCATATTATAAAATGTTCCGGAAGCTGGCACATCTTAGGTGTCAACTTCCGGAATAAAACTTTTTTGAGTCAGATTAACTTGATTTATAGAAAAAATCAGACAAACCTGATTAAACTGAGCGTTAGCGAATGAATAGGAGCTCACGATATTTCGGGAGCGGCCAGATCTCGTTGTCTACCATAAGTTCCAGTTTGTCGATATGATATCTGATGGTCTCCATCTTCGGTGCCACTTCATCGTGATAAGCAATCGATTTCTCGCGCTCACTTTCAATCCTGTTAGCTTTACGACGCGCATCGACCATAGCGGCAACCCCGCTCTTTATCTCGGAGATATGTTCGCATATAGATTCTATCGAAGCAAGATCCTGGGCAGAGATACGCTCTGACTTATCACCCTGGAAAAGTTCCTTGATCTTATAGACGTTATCAAGAAGCAATGACTCATAACGGATAGCAGCCGGTATGATATGGTTGATAGCCAGATCACCGAGCACGCGGCTCTCTATCTGAATCTTCTTAGTATACATCTCCCACTTCACTTCGTTACGAGCCTCTATCTCTTTCTTGGAAAACACTGCCGATTTCTCAAACATCTCTATGCTCGACGGCAACATGTATGCATCATACATCAACGGAGCGGACGTTTCCGTGTCAAGCCCGCGGCGTGCCGCCTCCTCTTTCCATTCCTCACTATATCCGTTACCGTCAAAATGGATAGCCTTTGATGCCTTTATCAACACTTTGACTTCTGACAGGATAGCCCTCTTAAGTTCCTCTCCATTTTCAACCCTCCGATCCACATTATCTGCAAATTCATTAAGTTGGGCGGACACAGCCGCATTAAGGGCAATAAGGGCGGAAGCACAGTTGGCGGAAGACCCGACAGCACGATACTCGAACCTGTTACCCGTAAAGGCAAACGGACTTGTTCTGTTGCGGTCGGTATTGTCGATCATCAGCTCCGGAATCTGAGCCACGTCAAGACGCATCTCCTCTTTCCCCTTCACCATGATCTTTTCATCTCCTTCCGAATTTTCCACGGCATCAAGTATAGCGCTCAATTGCGAACCCAAGAACATGGAAATAATTGCCGGAGGCGCTTCGTTGGCACCGAGACGGTGTGCATTTGTGGCATTCATGATGGAAGCCTTAAGCAATGCATTGTGCTTATGCACAGCAGCCATCACATTGGCAACAAAAGCAATGAACCGGAGGTTATCGGCAGGTGTCTTGCCGGGAGCGAAAAGCTGTTCACCTTTGTCTGTGCCAAGGCTCCAGTTATTATGTTTGCCGCTTCCGTTGATACCGGCAAACGGTTTCTCATGAAGCAATACCCGGAAATTATGGCGTTTCGCCACCTCCTCCATTATTGACATAAGAAGCAGGTTATGGTCATTGGCAAGATTGCATTCTTCATAAATAGGGGCAAGCTCAAATTGGTTGGGTGCAACCTCATTATGACGTGTCTTCGCCGGGATTCCAAGCTTATGGCACTCCGTTTCAAGATCAAGCATGAAAGCTTCTACACGACTGGGGATTGACCCGAAATAGTGATCTTCAAGCTGCTGGTTCTTAGCCGATTCATGTCCCATCAATGTCCTGCCGGTCATCACGAGGTCAGGACGCGCAGCATATAAAGCCTCGTCAACAAGAAAATATTCCTGTTCCCATCCGAGAAAAGTCACCACATGGTTAACTTCCGGATTGAAAAACCTTGCCACCCTCGTAGCCGCCTTGTCCACACTGTTCAAGGCTCTAAGCAAAGGTGTCTTATAGTCGAGACTTTCACCCGTATAAGAAATGAAAACAGTAGGAATACAGAGTGTATTATCTATTATAAAAGCGGGAGATGAAATATCCCATGCCGAATAACCGCGTGCCTCGAATGTGTTTCTGATACCACCGTTCGGGAAACTCGAAGCATCCGGTTCCTGCTGCACAAGCAATTTGCCATTGAATTTCTCCACTACTCCACCCTTGCCATCGTGCTCTACAAAGGCATCATGTTTTTCCGCAGTGCTGCCGGTGAGAGGATGGAACCAATGGGTGTAATGTCTCGCGCCGTTATCTATCGCCCAACGTTTCATTCCGTCAGCAACGCTGTCTGCAATCTCCCTGCTTAGGGGTTCGCGGTTGTCGATAGCTTTCACGAGGGAATCAAACGTATCTTTCGGAAGATACTCAAACATCTTCTGGCGATTGAATACCTGTTTGCCATAATAGCTTTCCACTCTCTCTTTGGGGAGCTCCACTTTCACAGCTTTGCGTCCGGAAGCCTCCTCCACACTCTTGAATCTTAAATTAGACATAATATAAAATATTTAATTAAGCCCGGCTTCGGGCATTTCTTATTTTATCTATTCTTTTTTATTCTCTCCATCGCACGGAGCGTGTTCTCGCAAGAATTGAAACCCGTGAGACGAATATATCCATCTCCCAGACTACCGAATCCCACACCCGGCGTGCCGGATATGTCATATTTCTCAAGCATTATCCTGAACAATTCCCACGAGCTTTCACCGTTTTTCCCTTTCACCCATATATAGGGAGACTCGTCACCTCCGAAAACCGTGAACCCTGCCTGTTGCATGCAAGCGCGTATTGTGCGGGCATTCTCGAGATAGTAATCAATATTCTTCCTTATAGACTCACGACCCTCCTCAGAATACAATGCCTCCGCTCCACGCTGAACAACATAGCTTGCACCATTGAACTTGGTTGACTGGCGGCGATTCCAAAGTTTCCTCAGACTAACTTCCTTTCCATGGGCATCTGTGCCACACAAAGCTTTAGGCACAACTGTATATCCGCAACGCAAACCGGTGAATCCTGCCGTTTTTGAAAAACTCCTCACTTCTATCGCCACTTTATCCGCATCCTTTATTTCATATATGGAACGTGGCAACTCCGGATCTCTAACAAACGCCTCATAGGCGGAATCGAATATTATAAGTGCATTCTCCCGCAATGCATAAGACACCCATTCCTCCAACTCTTCACGAGTCATCACCGCGCCCGTAGGATTAGACGGAGAACATAGGATTATCACATCGACATGAGTCTGCGGCACCTCCGGCTTGAAACCATTCTCCGCATTGCAATCAAGATAAACGATATTCGACCAATGTCCGTCGTGGAGCAGCTCTCCTGCCCTCCCAGACATTACCGTGGTATCCACATATACCGGATAACCTGGATCCGTCAATGCCAATATACTATCGGAAGAATATATGTCACCTAAATTGCCAAGATCACACTTTGCTCCGTCACTTATGAAAATATCATCTGCATCTATGTTTATGCCCCGTTTCCTGTAATCAACCACGGCAATGGCTTCGCGAAGCCATTGATAACCCTGTTCAGGCCCGTAGCCATGGAATGTGCCGCTTTGAGCCATATCATCAACGGCACGATGCATAGCCGCGATCACACATGGGGCGACCGGCAAAGTCACGTCTCCTATATCCATCCTTATCACATCGGATTCAGGATGTTCGGATTTATATATAGACAACTTTCTTGCCACTTCCGAGAATAGATAACTCTCCGGAAGCTTTTCAAAATTATCGTTTATTCTCATAGTTCATTTCGTGCCATAGTTGTTGGGGTACAAAACTCACCGTCAGCAATAAATTCCGCTCCACCCTTCAAAAAAACATGATTAGACCGATCATCCCAATAGATTTCAAGTTCACCGCCCAAAAGTTTTACAAATACCCGGCGAGCGGTATATCCATTCAGCACTGCCGCCACAACTGTCGCGCAGGCTCCCGTGCCACATGCAAGAGTCTCTCCTGAGCCACGTTCCCACACCCGCATCCAGATATGGCTTTGGTCTATGATGTGCGCGAACTCTATATTGGATTTATTAGGGAATATCTCAGCTGTTTCAATACGCGGACCTTCCATGAAAACCAGTTCGTCCGTAATCCTGTCAGTAAAAATAACAGCATGGGGGTTTCCCATGCTGACAGCTGTTACAATATACTCATGTCCGTAGATTATTTCTCTTTCCGAAATCTTTGAGACCAAGGAGTTGCTTCTAACCGGTATCGCTTCCGGACGAAGCTCTGGTTCTCCCATATCTACAGTAACCGACACCACTTCGTTTTCTATCACCTCAAGATGAAGCGTTCTGATTCCCGCAAGGGTCTCCAGTGTTATCTCCGTCTTGTCTGTAAGACCCTTCTCGAAAACATATTTTCCGATACAACGCGAAGCGTTGCCACACATCTCAGCTTCCGAACCGTCGGAATTAAACATCCTCATACGGAAATCCGCAATATGGGAGGGCATTATGGCAACGAGTCCGTCACTGCCTATGCCGAAATGGCGATCACTTATCTGTCGGGAAAGGAGGGGAAGATTATCAGGAACGGTTTTCATCGCATTGATGTAAATGTAATCGTTCCCGGCACCATGCATTTTGGTGAATTTGACCTTTTTCTTGCTTTCCATATAATTTTGGAGCAATTCTTCTTTTACGGCTGCAAAATTATAAAATAATTATCATATAAGAGCAAAAAACACATTAAAAAAGTTCAACAATTATTTCATCGGAAACCATCACTCCGGAATCAGTCAGACGCAAACATCCTGATTTACATTCCAATAATCCGTTCTTTATCATCTTATCCACCTTATCAAGCAATTGGTTCTTTGCTTTAGCCCCGAATGAAGTTTCATAACTCTCCAGTTCAATCCCTTTTATGGTTCTCAGGCTTGTCATTATAAACTCCTCCCTTATTTCCGTTTCGGACAGGATCTCCATTTCATAAAACTTTTCTTTATTTTCTATACCTACCATATATTTATTTATATCTGCCACATTCCATCTTCGGCTTCGCATGCCGTCGAAACTGTGGGCTGACGGGCCGATCCCTATATAAGGAGTTCCATCCCAATATGCGGAATTATGTTTTGACTCACGACCCGGCAATGCATAGTTGGAAATCTCGTATCTTATATAGCCGGCATCCTTGAGTCTGTCATTTATCATTCTGAACATACCGACACTGAGATCTTCATCCGCCTCTTCTATCCTGCCGGCATCACGCATGCGCGTAAGGGCGGTTCTCTCCTCATACATCAGAGAATAAGCCGATATATGTTGCGGATGAATATCTACAAATGCATCTATCGTTTTGCCAAGCGAAGCAATAGTCTGTCCGGGCAATCCGAACATAAGGTCAAGACTTAAATTATCAAAGACACCGCTCAATATTTCATATGCACGGAGTGCCGTCCGAGCATCATGCCTGCGCCCTATGCTCCTCAACTCGCTGTCAACAAGACTCTGGACACCCATACTCACCCGATTCACTCCGGCATCCTTCCATGCCAAAGCTCGCTCTTCCGAGACATCATCCGGATTAACCTCCATCGTTATCTCTATTATACGAGACAATCCGGTTGCCTTATATATCATTTCTTTAATCCTGCCAATAAGCTGACCAAAAATATCAACCGGAATCAAAGAGGGTGTGCCCCCTCCTATATATAGCGTGATCTCACTTTTACCCTCAAGCTCATGCTTGCGACTGTCAAACTCTGCGAGCATAGCCGCAATGTAACGTTGCCAATCAAAGCTCTCACGACACACCTCGCTGTAAAAATCACAATATATGCACTTACTCCGGCATAAAGCCACATGCACATACACTCCCGCTCTCACTGAATGCTCAACCATATAATTATTGATGATTTCGGAGTGCAAAGGTAATAATGTTTTATGGAAATATGTTACACAACATTATCCATTCTTCCCTTTTTTCCACATTTTTTACTAAATTGCGCTCGCTTTTGCAACACAGGAGCATTCTTCTCCCTCTCCAATTAAAGAAATTCTTGTATCAATTAAAATCTTGTACCCAATGAAGATTTATAAAACCAACGAAATCAAAAACATTGCCCTTCTCGGATCTAAGGGCTCCGGAAAAACCACGCTCGCTGAATCCATGATCTTCGAGTGTGGAGTTATAAAACGTCGTGGCACTGTAGATGCTAAAAATACTGTGTCCGATTATTTTCCGGTGGAAAAGGAATATGGATATTCCGTATTCTCAACCGTGTTCAATGCCGAATTTAACAATAAGAAACTTAACATCATTGACTGCCCCGGTGCAGACGATTTCGTGGGTAATGCATACACCGCCCTTGGCGTATGCGACATGGGTCTGATACTTGTGGATGCCCAGTACGGAGTGGAAGTAGGAACCGAAAACATATTCCGCACCACAGCCAAACTCAAAAAACCTGTGATCTTCGGTCTCAACCAGATGGATGGCGAAAAAGCCGACTTCGAGAATGTGATGGAGCAAATGCGCGAACATTTCGGACCTCGTGTGGTTCAGATACAATACCCTCTGGAATCAGGTCCGAATTTCCATTCCATGATTGACGTTCTCCTCATGAAAAAATATGAATGGGGACCGGACGGCGGCACGCCCGTAATTTCTGAAATCCCTGAAGATCAGCTTGAGAAAGCACGCGAACTCAATCAGAAACTCGTTGAGGCAGCTGCAGAAAACGACGAGACTCTCATGGAGAAATTCTTTGAGCAAGGAAGTCTCACGGAAGACGAAATGCGCGAGGGAATACGCAAAGGACTTATTGACCGCTCTATATATCCGGTTGTTGTGCTCAGTGCGGCAAAAGATATGGGAGTTCGCCGCCTGATGGAGTTTCTTGGTAACGTGTGCCCATTCGTAAGCGACATGCCCGCTCCCGAGACCGTAAACGGAGAGGAGGTAAAACCAGATGCTAACGGACCGCTCTCTGTATTCTTCTTCAAGACTTCAGTGGAACCACATATAGGCGAGGTATCATATTTCAAGGTGATGAGCGGAACCCTTAAAGCCGGCGAAGACCTTGAGAACGTAGCGCGTGGTGGCAAGGAGCGTCTCGCTCAGATTTTCACTGTATGCGGTCAGCTACGCAACCCGATTGACACATTGGAAGCCGGCGACATAGGTGCTGCCGTCAAGCTGAAAGATGTGCGCACGGGCAACACCCTCAATGCCAAGGGATGCGATTATCAATTTGATTTCATCAAGTATCCGCAACCTAAATATACGAGAGCGATACGTCCGCTCACTGAAAGCGATGCTGAGAAACTTTCCGGTATACTCACACGTATGCATGAAGAGGATCCCACCTGGATCGTAGAGCAAAGCAAGGAGTTGAAACAGACACTTGTAAAAGGTCAAGGAGAGTTTCACCTTCGCACTCTCAAATGGCGCATTGAAAACAATGAAAAACTTCCGGTCGAGTTCATAGACCAGAAAATACCATATCGCGAAACAATCACGAAGGCTTCACGTGCCGACTATCGCCACAAGAAACAATCCGGTGGTTCCGGTCAGTTTGGCGAAGTGCATCTGATCATTGAGCCTTACACGGAGGGGATGCCCGAACCCGACACATATAAGTTTGGCAATCAAGAGTTCAAGCTAAATGTCCGCGACAAACAGGAGATTCCGTTGGATTGGGGCGGCAAGCTCGTGGTCTACAATTGTATTGTCGGTGGAGCCATTGACGCACGCTTCATACCGGCTATTGTCAAAGGTCTCATGGACCGCATGGAACAGGGACCGCTCACCGGCTCATATGCCCGCGATGTGCGTGTGATGATTTACGATGGCAAGATGCACCCGGTAGATTCTAACGAAATCTCATTCCGCCTTGCCGGTCGCAACGCTTTCTCTCAGGCATTCAAGGCTGCCAATCCAAAGATCCTTGAACCGGTCTACGATGTGGAAGTGCTTACACCGGGCGACACGATGGGAGATGTAATGAGCGACCTCCAAGGACGCCGTGCTATAATAATGGGAATGGCTTCCGAAAACGGAATCGAGAAACTATCTGCAAAAGTGCCACTCAAAGAGATGTCTTCCTATTCCACCTCCTTAAGCTCCATCACCGGTGGACGCAGTTCATTCACAATGGAATTTTCAAGCTATGAGCTTGTTCCATCAGATGTTCAGGAGAAACTGCTCAAGGAATATGCTGAAACCCAGACTGAGGATTAACAACAATAACCTAAGTAACTGATCAGACGATTTTTCAAGACAGGGGTCGCGGATTGAATCCGCGACCCCTGTTAAGTAAACGATAGGTTACCTCTATCTCCTCATCCTGTCATCAACAAGGGTCAGGGCAGCTTTTGCCCCCTCCCCCATTGCTATTATTATCTGCTTGTATGGGACATTGGTGCAATCTCCGGCAGCATATACTCCCGGCAGATCCGTGCGACAGTATTCGTCAACAAGAATCTCTCCGGCTCGCGTCAGCGAAAGCTGGGTGGAAAACGGTTCGCTATTGGCTGTCAAGCCGATCTGAACGAAGACCCCACTGAATTTATATTCCGTCTCTTTTCCCGTTTCTCGATCCTTCACTTTCAATCCGGTAACTTTATTTCCATCGCCTAAAACTTCATTGACGGCAGATGAAAGATGGATAGAAACATTCGGAAGGCTTCTTACTTTCTCTTGCAATACAGAATCTGCCTTCAATGTGTCAAGAAACTCAAAAACATCAACATGCGGACATATGGCGGCAAGATCTATAGCGGCTTCAATTCCGGAGTTCCCTCCTCCAATCACCGCCACGTTCTTTCCTTTGTAGAACGGTCCGTCACAATGGACACAGAATGCAACCCCTTTACCGATATATTCATTCTCCCCCGGCACACCAAGACGCCGCCAGCTCGCACCCGTAGCTATTATGACCTGCGGAGATTCAAACACATCCCCTCCCTTGGTTATCACAGACTTTGTACTTGACTTCAAGTCAGCACTTTCAATACTCCTGTTATCAAATATTTTAATAGGATAATCCTCCATATGCAAGCGTAAATCCGATGCAAGCTTGCCTCCGGTGGTGTGCATGGTGGAAATCAGGTTGTCAATACCTACGGTCTCTTTCACCTGACCGCCGACGGTCTTTGCAACCACCGCTACGTTCATTCCTTTTCTGGCAAGATATATCGCGGAAGCCGCACCCGAAGGACCACCTCCGAGAACAACCGCATCAAACGACCTCCTGATACTCACAGAACCAGCGTCACCACTGCCAAACTTCTCTTCCAACTTTTCAAGCAATTCGCCAAGACTGCTTTTACCAACATGCAGCAACTCTCCATTGGCATATACAGTCGGAACAGATTTGACATTCAAGGCTTCCGCCTCCTCGACAGCCATATTTCCGTCTACGATCTCACTTGAAATATTGTCATTATACAAAGCCATAATGTCAAGTGCCTGCACTACGTCCGGACAATTCGTACACTCAAGGCTCATATATACAGTCATGGCAATCTCTCCGTTCAGAGCCTTGATACGCGCTGCAAAAGAATCATCCGGAAGATTCTTACCCTTGCCATCGGCATTAAGTATGGCAAGAAGCAACGACGTGAACTCATGACCGGCAGGAATACACCGGAATGAAATGCCTGTAGGCACATCGTTCCTTACAAGATGGGCAACTGCCTTATCACTGTTGTTATCTTTCACGACAATACTCAAACGAGACGACGCTGTGGAAAACTCCATAAAAAACTCTGTCATCCGCTTTGCATCATCAAGAGCGGGATTGCATTCAATCTCGAATCTATATTCATTCTTCAGGTCAGAGAATATCTCTTTAACCTGCCCAAGTAAATCTTTATCAAGCATAATTTAAGGTAAAATTTAAGAAACCGTTCCTCAACATTCCATATCGGAGCGTGAGAAACGGTCAAATATATTACTTACTTAAGGGGAATTTTAGCGATCAAAGTTTTCCGACCAGATCGATAGATGGCTTCAGCACATCATTCCCTTTCTTCCATTTAGCCGGGCAAACATCACCGGGATGCTCTGCAACAAACTGAGCAGCCTCAACTTTACGCAGAAGTTCTTCAGCATTTCGTCCGATGTTGTTATCTTGTATCTCCGCAATTTTAACATGACCTGAAGGATCAACAACAAAAGTTCCCCTATATGCCATGCCGTCATTCTCTATCATCACTCCGAAAGCACGTGCAAGCAATCCCGTCGGGTCTGCCAGCATGGGATATTCTATCTTCCTGATCCTCTCGGAAGTGTCATGCCATGCCTTATGCACGAAATGAGAATCTGTAGATACGGAATAAACTTCCACTCCCATTTTCTTTAAATCAGCATACTTATCCTGAAGGTCCTCAAGCTCCGTTGGACATACGAAAGTAAAATCCGCAGGATAGAAGAAAAATATTGCCCATTTACCCTCCAAATCCTTGTTGCAGACTTTAACAAAATTTCCATTATGATAAGCCATGACACTAAACTCCGGAACCATCGAATTGATAATCGGTTCCCTCACTACATTATTCTTTTCTTCCATTTTTATTTATATTCTATATGTTTTCCATAGACCGGAAATATCTCCGGCTGTAATTAAAAACGCACTCTGATTCTGTTTGTTCTTTTTATTCCGACAATTTATGAATAAGTAACAAAAATTAAGAACCCGTCTGATAATTTGTGAAGGCAAAAAAAGACAAAGTTGTTTAAACAATTTCGTCTTTACAATTTAGAAATGAGCCACACACATATCTGTAAGCCATATCCATAACGGACAGAATCCTACAAACAGAATAACCGAAAGGGTCAATGAAGATGTTCCTGTTGCAACGTATGTATTATATTCATCAGCTATAATGATACCTGAGAAAGCCGGTGGCAACGCAGCAGCAACAACAAGCATCTTAAGATTCAAAGGATCCATCTTAAAGAGCAAACCCAAAATAAGGATCACAGCTGGCATCATGATCATTTTGAGAATAGAACCGAGCACAGCTTGCCAATTAATTCGGATCTTAATTGAAGAAAGGGTTATGCCGGCTGAAAAAACCGCAAGCGATGCATTTGCGCCCTTTATAAGATCAAACGACGGACTCGCCCAGTCGGGCCAAGGAATCCCGGCAACAACCCATATCACCGCAAGAATCGGAGCCCATGCCACCGGCTGTGCCAATGCATGAAGAACCGGCTTCCAGACACTCTCCTTCTTCGTGCTACCCGGATTTTGTTTTTCCAACGAAGCGTTCATAAGTGATAACCCTACCGGAATACCTACGGCATTGACCACTATACCTACTATTGCAACCACAAGAGCGACTGAAGGATTAGTGCCAAAAATCGGTTCCAGCACTGCAAAACCAAGAAAGCCAATAGTAGGAGACCCGCTGATCAATGCCGAAACGGCGGCGTCCGCTCCCGTATTCTTCTTGAAACAATACCTGAATACCCAATAAACAACCATGAAACAAAGCATGATGCCCACAAGCGATATAAGGGTAAGTTTTATATCACGAGCAAGCATTTCCCTGCTCGCCTGTACAATCGACACGAACAATGCTGCCGGGAGTGCATATACAAGCACAACTTTATTAAATTTCTTAGCGTCTTCACCCGTGAAAGTACCTCGCTTCCCTGATATGTAACCAGCCAACATCACAACGATAATCGGCACAATGGCATACAGGATGACATGCATTATATTTGACATAACTATCAGTTTTCAAGTTTCACACCTTTATCGGAATCAGTGGCTGTGGATTAAGATACCCTATATGTCCACTCTCCTTACCTGCATCTCCTGCAAGCTGGACATTTATCAATGTAGGTTTGCGGGAAACAATAGCAGACTCAAGGGCATCTTCAAATTCCTCTGGAGTGGTTACATAGTATCCTTTACCTCCAAAAGCTTCCATCATCATGTCATAACGGGCTTCAAGATCAAGGGTAGTAGGCGCGGGATCCCCGTCATTGCCAAGATTCACTCCTTCATGATTATATATTCCCCCGTTATTGAACACGCACACCGTTATCGGAAGATTGAAATTAGTCATAGTGCTGACTTCCATACCGGAGAAACCGAACGCGGAATCGCCTTGAATAGTAACAACCGGACCGCCCGTTGCCAAGGCTGCACCGATTGCCGAACCGGCACCCATGCCCATAATAGCCCATGTGGCACAATCGATACGATGACGAGGCTGGCTCATGTCTATGGCATCCCGACAGTCATCAAGCGTGTTGGCGCCCTCATTGACAAGCGTAACTTCCGGATGTTTTTCAAGCACACTTTTAGCGGCACGCAATGCATCCCAATGATCCATAGGTTCGGGACTGGGAGCAAGCTTTTCTGTCATCCGCTGATTAGCTTCCGCTGTGTGAGCCTGCAAATCTTTAACCCACTGAGGATCTATCGAAAGTTTATATTCCGGCAAAGCCTGCAGGATCATATCTACGGATGCTCCCAAATCACCTATGACTGGTGCCGCTATGGGCACATTGCAGTCAATTTCAGTAGGTTCAATATCAAGCTGAACATATTTATTATCCGGATTCCATTTACCATGACCACGCGACAGAAGCCAATTGAGACGCGCTCCAACAAGCACTACGACATCTGCTTCCTGCATGATCATGCTACGACATGAAATTGCCGAAAGGGGATGTTTGTCAGGTATAAGTCCCTTAGCCATCGACATCGGGTAAAACGGGATCCCGGTCTTCTCTACAAGCTCTTTAATCTTGGCATCATTCTGCGAATAGGCGGCTCCTTTTCCTAAAATAAAAACGGGGCGCTTTGCCGAAGCTATAAGCTCCATAGCCTTTTTTACCGATTCGGGCGACGGATAGCAGACAGGAGCGGGATCGACCGGGACAAACTGCAGGTCAGCAGCTTCCGCCTTAGACAATACTCCTCCTAATGCAGGAACTGTCATATCAAGATACACTCCTCCCGGACGTCCGGAAAGAGCGGCACGCATTGCGCGTGCCACACCGACAGAGATATCCTGTGGACGATTTACCCGATAAGCGGCCTTCACCAAAGGCTTGGCTATGGCAAGTTGGTCAAGACCTTCATATGTGCCTTGCTCAAGATCCACAGCCACACGATCCGACGATCCTGAAATCTGTATCATCGGATAGCAATTGACAGTGGCATTTGCCGTGGCGGTGAGCCCATTAAGAAAACCAAGAGACGACACGGTCAGAAGAATACCCGGCTTTTTGGTAAGATAACCATAGGTGGCAGCAGCCATACCAGCCTGCTGTTCAAACCGAAAACTTATAAACCTTATTCCGACCTTCTGGCATATATAAGCAACTTCTGTCACAGGAATGCCGACAAGTCCGAAAATCACCTCCACCCCATTAGCTTTCAGGGCATTTGCAAGGACATACATTCCTGTCATGTCCGTTTGGGGATTCGGAACAGCAGTATGGTTACACACACATGGTTCAAGAATCCTTGAACCGGATTGTTTTATATTAGTGTTTTCCATAATAGATAATCTAAAAATCTGTTTAAAAGCTGTTTAGATTGTTCCATTCTTCGCAAATTTAGCTTGTTGCTCGGCTGTGTATCCGAGGGATGAGAGAATTTCTTCATTGTTGCCTCCCAAAGTAGGACATGGTCCATAAACAGGCTGATAATTTGAAATAGTGAAAGGAACCCCTACTGTCACAAATGTTCCGATCTTACCACCTTGGTCAATCTTCACGAGCGTATTGCCGTCATAATTGTTGGGATCTTCCATAATTTCCTTGGTATTGAGCACCGGTGCAACAGGAATACCAAACTTCGACAATTCCTCTGTCACTTCATATTTGGTCTTATTGATTGTATATGTCTCAATTCTGGCATAAATCTCTTGTTTATGTTTGTCACGTGCATCGGCAGTATTGAAATCAGGATTTGTAAGCCAATCTTCAAAACCAAGACCTTTGCATGCAAGCTCGAAATCTTTCTCTCCTCGTTGCAGGATCACATATACGTATGCATTGGGATCTGTTTCCCAGCCTTTGCATTTATATGTCCAGCCTAACACTCCGGAACCCTCCTGATTTCCGGATCTGGGCACGAAGTCACCGAACTTTTGATCCGGATATTGCGGGAACTGCGTAAGATAGCCTATGCGGTCAAGAGTCAGTTGATCCCTCGTCTTTATACGGCATAGGTTAAGGCATGCATTATGCATCGACTGATACACGTAGCTGCCTTCTCCGGTGCGTTGCCGCTGTTGCAAAGCTGCAAGAATGCCGATAGTCATATGCATACCCGTGTTAGAATCGCCCAAAGCAGCACCGGATTGTGTCGGCACATTTTGTTCTCCATCCCACCATCCCGTAGTGGATGCCGCACCGGCAGTAACCTGGGCAACAGGCTCATAAGCTTTAAGGTCTTTATAGCTCGAAGCCACTGGGAAACCTTTGATTGTACCATATATACAACGTGGATTAAGCTTGTGAACCACATCCCAGCCGAATCCCAACTTATCCATTGCTCCGGGATGAAGATTCTCTATAAATATGTCACACTCTTTTATAAGTTTTGTGAGTATCTCTTTACCATCGGGAGTTGCGGCATCAAGCGAAAGAGACTTTTTATTGGAATTAAGCTGCAAGAAATAATAACTTGGACAGTCTGGATCAAACTGAAGTTCATTACGGGTTGCGTCGCCTGAACCGGGACGCTCGATTTTTATAACATCGGCACCAAGCCATGCAAGTAGCTGTGTGCATGAAGGACCAGACTGTACAGCAGTGAAATCAACGATCTTTATGCCCGCAAGAGGGGCAGTGTTTTGTGTCATAGCAGTATTAAATTAAGTATTAAAATATGTAAAATCAATATAAATATATAAGTACATGTCTTTTCAACATATATTGAAATTAAGAAATTCATTGATCTCAATTTGCCATAAAAACGTTTTAATACATATATAAGTTCTGTGTTTTTTCTTTTTTATATCGAAAGAATGATATATCTTTGTAAATTGTAGCTTTAGGTTGAAACAGGGGCTCGCACTGACTTGTTTTACCTAAGAAACAACTATCTAAAAACGCACTTTAATAAGCTGTTACAAGCTTAAAGCTTAACAAAGAAATTTATGAAAAAATACATACCGCATATAGAAGCAAATCCAAACGGTTCGCCACTCAAGGGGATCCGTGGTGAAATGGTTACATATCATGAAGACCCGTTTCTTGTAGAAGACGAATCCAAGTGCTATTCCCATTTCAGCGACGGAATCGTAATAATACAAGACGGCAAAATTCTTGCAGCCGGAGAGTATTCCGAAGTATCGCCCCTCTATCCGGAACTCAAGGATATAGACCGTTACGAAAACGCTGTCATTATTCCGGGCATGATAGACACACACGTGCACTACGTGCAGTCACCGATGATCGGATCATTTGGCGATACCCTGCTTAAATGGCTCAACCAGTATACCTTCCCGACCGAAAGCAGGTTCCGTTCCAAAGATTTTGCGGAATCGGTGGCACAACAGTTCTTCACCCAGATCCTACGGCAAGGAACCACCACTGCAAACGTGTTCTCTACAACATTTGCAACTTCCGTTGACGCGCTTTTCGAAGAATCGGAACGATACAACACCCGCATCATAACAGGCAAGGTGCTCCAAGACCGCAACCTACCTGAATCGCTGCGTGATAATTCCGCTGAGGAATCAATAGAGATAGCCTCTTCCCTTTTGGACAAATGGCATGGGAAAGGAAGGCAGCTCTATGCCGTCATCCCCCGGTTCGCACCAACCAGCACACCGCGTCAGCTCGAACTTGCCGGCAACCTTTATCAAAGTAATCTTGACAAAGGGGTATACATGCACACGCATCTTGATGAAGCCGATGACGAAATAGAATGGGCACTGTCTCTTTATCCGCAGGCTAAGAATTATACTGACATATACAGGCAATACGGACTCCTCGGCAACAGGAGCGTACTTGCCCATTGCTGCATCGTAAAAGAGGAAGAATGGCAGACACTCCACGATTACGACTGCAGTGTTGCCCACTGCCCGTCATCCAACCTGTTTTTAGGTGACGGCATGTTCAAATTCTGGGAGGCAAAAAAGGCAGAACGGCCTCTCCGGGTAGGAGTTGGCACCGATGTCGGAGCCGGAACGAACTTCTCATTGCCACGCCAGCTAAACGAGGCATATAAAGTAGGAATGCTCCACAAAAAAAGTATCGGGGCGCTCAAAAGTTTCTACATGGCGACCAAAGGTGGTGCCCGTGCCCTTCATCTTGAAGATCGCATAGGCTCGCTTGAACCCGGATTCGAAGCAGACATAGCTGTGCTCGACATGTATCCTACCGACTTCTTAAAATGGCGTATGCAATTCAATGATTTCATACTTGACCGGATGTTTATTCTCCAGACCCTTTCTCCCGATAATCTTGTGCGTGCCACATACGTTGCCGGTAAACGCGTATATGACCGTGAACGGGAGCAACAGCTCATGTATGCAGACGAAATAGAATAATAACGCCTCCATCTGACTTTGACGATGAGAATTTCTTTATCTTGCCGTCTGCACCCTTGACAATGACCGATGCCCCGCTCAATGGCTTACCGTTCTCCTTGTCGATTACTTTGCCGGCCACATTGACTGAGCTATGGCCATCACCCCAACTGCCATGTAAAGCAGATATTTACATAGCCGTTTCATTTGTGATAATCGATTTCAAGTAAATCATAGCCATTGTCAAGTTCTTTGCGTAACTGGTCACGAACTTCACCTACGGTTGTCTCCCTGCCGTTTACAAAGACTTTGGCATTGGCAGGCAGATTGCCTCCTGCGAGATCGGCAAATGGATCCTGAAGGTGGCGATACTTTCCCTGAAGATATTTTTTGCGGTCTTCCTTATGGTACCAGTCATCGCGAGGCATTCCGGGAATTTCCTGTTCGGTAGCTTCGATACCATTTGCGGTAAATGAATGTATTCCTTGTGACTCTGAGGCCATGAGGATCAAGCCTGGTAATCCAGTAAATTTCCACGGTCCGTCCTTTACGGGTATTTCAGGTGCAAACCACGCAGTCCAGTCGCGCCCATGATATGCTGTTCTTGCCATCAAGCACTCATATCCAAGGATGGTTTTCGTAGAATCGGCAACCACCACCCATTGCATTTCCTGAAACGGCTCATTGTATTTGGCGAATTGATCGCTGTAATCGTCATAGACAGTTTGCTCCTGCTTTTCAAAATCTTTGAATACATACATACTTGCTGTGCGATTTGGCACCTCGTCTCCTCGACCTGCCTCCTGTAATGCTGAAGCCATCGCGCCGTAAGCCTGACGCGCGGCGTCATCCTTTGAATTGATGTCCATCCATAAGGCGGTGGGATTGTAGAACATCGAGCCTTCCTTTCCGCTCAATAATATATAATCGTTCTTCCGAACCTGTCCGCCAGTGCTGACTTCATAGTCATAGCCTACCTTTATCTGAGCCTTTTGCTGAGCAAAACTGAGCAATGCCATCAGATACACGATTGAAATTAAAAAGATTCTTTTCATGTCAATGATATTTTGGCAAAGATAGACAGAAATAATAGCTTGATTCTCAACAAATGTTAAGATAAGTAAGTGGTCACATTAAACACATATCATAAACGCAACTATTTTTGAAAGATTTTCCTGTGTTGATAAAGGAGCAATGCGGGCATTGCGACTGAAGAAACACGGGAAAAGGTTCAAAAAGAGCAAGTTGATGATATGTGAGATTAAAATCATTTTATTATCGGTTTAATGGGATTACTTACTTAGAAGTTGTTTAAAAATAACTGTGAAATTTGGGGCGGCTCTCTTTTGAATAAAATTCATTTAAGGCAAAGGAGCATAGCGGGCTATGTGACTGCGCCGCGAATGGATTTTAACAAAAGAGTGCCGCCCCAAATTTCACATTTATTTTTAAACAACTTCTTAATTTCAATAATCAGTTTCGAGAGCGTGAATCTGCCTGTCAAATTTTGGGGGTACGTATGCAGAACCATCCTTATTGGTTACTTTGACACCTTGGGCTGCCAAAATACTTGTGCTGTTGTTGCGATAGTGTTCTTCGTCGGCGAGAGCATTCTTGCGGGAGGTTTTAGAGTATTTGTCGGCATTATATATTTCCGGGACAGGCGTGGCTGTGGTTTCGATGCCGGTAGCGGTGAACGACGCGCCATTGTCGGCGACTGCTTTCAGAATAAGTCCGGGCAGACCGCGCAATTTCCACGGGCCATCCTGAACAGGAATCTCGGGGGCGAACCATACCGTCCATCTACGACCATGATAGTCGGCTGTGGCCATGAAGCATTCATAGTCGAGCACCGTTGCCGTAGAGTCAGGGACCATTTTCCACTCCAATTCCCCGAAAGACTCGTTATACCACGCCTCGTCCTGGCCAAACTTGTTGTAGAGCGCGAGGGTACATGTTGAAAAATCCTTGCTTACATAGAGGTTAACGGTTTTTCGCGGTGCAGGGCGGCGCATGTCGAGAGTGAATGTTCCATCGGGAGAATCGACTTTCCATGCCGCCAATTGGATTTCACTCAAGCGTTTATTGCCTTCGGGTGTCGATATAAGCGAATCGACATAGAGACTCATATTATTGTAATATAGGGACTTTCCGGGAGATGAATGCAGTATCATCTTCGTAGAGACCAATGAGTCGTTCTGCAACGACACCGTGGCATGATTATATTGAACTTTTAAGTTCTGCTGTGCCATTGCAACTATCGCCACAAGGCACATGAAGAGGATTGTGATTGTTTGTCTCATATCGTTTATTTTCTTAGTGTTATCGAGAAGAGGAGCTGACGGCCACGGAGCTGTCGCTGGCTCTCGAAAGATGACAGCTCGGAGTATGTGGTGTAGCTGTAGCTTCGTTTGTTGAGGATGTTGGTGAGCGATGCGGCAAACTCTATCTTCTTGTTGAGCTGAAAGGTTAGCTTGGTGTCGAGCATCACCACGTTCTTATAATCATGTTCGGTCAGTTCGTTGCGATAATGCTCGCCGCTGACTGTCCATTGCCATTTGCGATGGGGAATGAATGTAAGGCTCAGCTCGTTCTCCATCGTCGAGAGCCAAGATTCGCTCATGCCGTTCATCGTCAGACGGCTGTCAGAGTAGTCTATGCGGTAATCGAAACTGAACCATCGGCATGGGTTGCCGTTGATTTTGCCGCCGACACTCCAGCCGGTGCTGACCGAGTTGACGTATTGCTGCTGTGAAAGCAGATGCGACTCATTGCTACTGAACGAGCCGTTGACATTGCAACTTCCACGCATGAAGTCGAGGGTCTTGCCGATGTTGCCCATCGCCATAAACATCTTGCCGTCGTTTTTGGCGTCGGCGTAACTATAGACCACGTAGTCGCCGTAAAGCTGCTGCGCCATAGTATATGGAACATTACTCCACGAGTGCATCACCATTCCATTGGCAAACAGTCCGTGGCGGGTGTGTTTGTAGCTGACGCTTGCCGATACGTTCTGCGATGACGAGTTGTAGAAATTATCCACACCCGATTTCAGAGTCCGATAGTTTGTCATTATAAGTCCGGGATGGATAAGGTTAAGATTCATTGGCGAGCGACCCAGACCTCCGCGCAATGTGCCCGAAAAGCGGTTGTTGGGCTTCCAATTGAAACTGAGTGAGGGTGAGAAATAGACCTCGTCGCGGTTGGCAATCGCCTTGTCGAAGTTATAATGGGCATAACTTACGGGCAGATTGAGCGAGAGGTTTACCCTGCGCACCCAATATTCAAACTTTGGTGTCGCATACACGGTGAGATAGTTCGTGTTGACAACGTTTTCAGTCAGACCGGGAAGTTCCTCTGGTAAGTCTGGCAGTTGCGAGTCCATCGAGCGCAGATACCCCTTTATACCACCTTCGAGACTCAGCGTCACGCCTTTTATATTGAAGGCGTATGCCGCGCTCTCATGGGTATAGAAAGCGTGGTCGGAGATACGTTGCCGGAACTGTTCAACTCTCTCTTCACTCATATCGAGATTGAGCGTCTGTGGCAGCGACTCCCATTCGTTCACGCTCTGGAATGTTACAAGATGTTTCCCCTTGAAGCGCTTTATCATCTTGAACCTGTTGCTTACATAGTAATCCGGCAGATTAGCGGACTGTCCGTTGGGTACTGACCCGGTTGTAGCGAGGTTTACATCGTCCCAGTCGATATTTGCCTGAAGCGTGTTGTTGATGAACGCCGTCTTTTGGTTAAGCTCATAGATGAACTTGCCGCTCAGCGAGTGGGTATGCTCCGTGCCGCTTCGGTTTTCGGTAATTATGCGGTTACCTTCGTCGAGAAAATATGTCGTGATATTTGTTGCATCAGCGGTCTCTCGGTTGAAGGAGTAGTCTATGTTTGCCTTGAACTCACCGTTTTTCAGTTTCCACAGGCTGTTGGTCGATACGAGGAAGGAGCGGTTGAACAGTGTCCGTTTGTCGCTTAATGACAGATCGGAAGAGCACACGTCTGAACTCCAGTCACGCGATAGTATCTC
>CASBHZ010000023.1 GCA_949123685.1 uncultured Bacteroidales bacterium
ATGAGAATGATGAAAACCGCATTGTGGTGTTCATCCCATTCGCCGCCCCCGGTGATATCGCCGATATAAAGATTGACCGAAAAAAGCACAGCTATGCAGAAGGACACATTGATCGGCTAATCGCTCCCTCTCCTATCCGCATACAGCCCAAGTGTGCACATTTCACAATCTGCGGAGGGTGCAAGTGGCAGCATCTACCCTATGATGAGCAATTGAAATTTAAGCAACAGCAGGTTGCAGATGCCCTTGAGCGCATTGCCAAAGTTGAATTGCCGGATATATCCCCTATTCTCGGTTCGGAAAAGATTTGGCAATACCGGAATAAAATGGAATATACTTTCTCCAATAAGAAATGGCGCACGTGGGAGGATGTGCGATCCGGGATAGAGTTCAACGATTCCGGCAATGCTCTGGGATTCCATATTCCCGGTGCTTTCGACAAAGTCTATCATATAAACGAGTGCTTCCTTCAGGATGACCTCGGCAACAGAATACGAAACTTCATTTTTGAGCAGGCAGAGCAACGCGGATTATCGTTTTATAATATACGCGAAAACACCGGACTCTTACGCACCTTGATGATACGCATCGCATCAACAGGTCAGGTGATGGTATGTCTTGTTTTCGGAGAAAATAATCCCGAAGATAGTAATTCGATATTGGAAGCCATATCCGAAAAATTCCCTGAGATCACGTCTCTTCTATATGTGGTCAATCTTAAGCTTAACGATACTATTTCCGATCAGGAGATACATTCGTTTAAAGGTCCCGAATATATAGAAGAAGAGATGGAAGGCTTGAAATTCAGGGTGAATGCCAAGTCATTTTATCAAACCAATTCCGAACAAGCTTATGAACTGTATAAAGTTGCGCGTCGTTTTTCCGGATTGGGAAATCAAGAAACCCCGGCGGATGAACTTCCCCTTGTTTACGACCTATACACCGGGACCGGCACGATTGCAAATTTCGTTGCTCGCTATGCCCGTCAGGTGATAGGCATAGAGTATGTTGAAGAAGCAATAGAAGACGCAAAACTTAATTCTAAAGTCAATGGTCTTGAAAACACCAGATTTTATGCCGGAGACATGAAAGACATTCTGACTGATGAATTTGTAGACAGGCATGGGCGTCCAGACGTAATGATAATAGATCCACCCCGCGCAGGAATGCACGAGGACGTTATAAAAGTTATTCTGAATGCCAAGCCTGAGGTTATTGTGTATGTAAGTTGCAACCCTGCCACTCAGGCGCGAGATATTGCACTTCTTGACAATGCATACCGCGTCACTGAAGTTCAACCGGTCGACATGTTCCCCCATACCCACCATGTAGAGAATGTTGTCAAACTTGAACTCCGGAAATAAAAGTATCTAAACAATCAGTGGAGCGTCTTGCCCCCATTCGAAATACAACCCTTCTGAAACCGACATCATATTGAATTTGGCAATTCCAAGATCAATTGAATCATCCTTTTTAGGTTCTGTATATGATATCAGGTTTTCCTGATTGTCAAGCCTGAGCCTTACAGGTTGCTTGTTAAGTGAGGAAGGGGCGCAGACAACAGCTTCAAGCATTTTTTCGAGGCATGGATATTTTTCCATGCCTTTGTCATAATCCGCGTTGTCCCCAACAAAAAAGTCCCGAGGCTTGAGATCATTCCTGTGAATCATTCTCATTGCCAACCGAGACATCACCGTTGATCCAGAAACTGCCGGATAACCGAAAGTCACGACAAAAGGTATGGACTCATAAACATGTGTCTGTACTTTAACTTGTTCGCGTGAGAATGTGCCTCCCACATAGCACGTTCCAAGTCCACAACCTAAAGCAGCCATAACAAACTGCTGGGCAAAGTACCCCGCCCTTTCAAGAGTGTGTGGAAACGACGTATCTACTATACAGGCAAGAAAGTTGCTGACATTTTTAAAAAAGCCGTAACTCCTTGTAAAACCTTTGAACGGCTCCGGATTTCCTGTCACCAACTGAAAATTCAATCCAGCCTCATGAGAATTTATAAATGTTACCTCCGACTCTAATTTTTGTATAATTGCCGGATCTATCTGATCAAGAGAATAAGATCTCACCGAATGGCGAGATCTTAACTCATTTAAAGTGTATATCATAAAATATATTCAGATAATTCGTCTGCTACTCAACTTCAATATCGACACTGAAATTGTCAAGAAACTCCATAGTTTTAGCTATATAGTCAGCCATTACAACGTCTTCGTCAACAAAAGGCACAACTTTCCTATATGCTTCCATAACAATCTCAATATATGGTGAGGATTTCAACGGGCGACGGAAATCAATACCTTGTGCTGCATTCATAAGTTCAACAGCAGCTATATACTTTAGGTTATCCACTATCTTATGTAATTTAGTGGCTGCATTGGCACCCATTGAAACAAGGTCTTCCTGTCCGTTGGAGCTTACAATTGAATCACATGATGCCGGCCATGCGAACATCTTGTTCTGACTCACCATTGACGCTGCGGCATATTGCGGTATCATGAAGCCGGAATTTAAACCGGGATGCGCCACGAGGAAAGGAGGCAATCCCCTCTCTCCAAGGATAAGTTGTGCCACGCGACGTTCGGATATGTTCCCAAGCTCATGAAGGGCAACGCCCATATAGTCGAAAGCGAGAGCCAAGGGTTCGCCATGGAAGTTACCACCGGACACTACAAGATCAAGATCCGGGAAAACTGTAGGATTGTCCGTAACAGAGTTGATCTCTGTGTGAAGGATATCCGTCACATGATTCATAGCATCCTTGACAGCTCCATGCACCTGAGGAATGCAGCGGAATGAATATGGATCCTGCACATGCTCTTTCTCCCTTGCTATGATTTCGCTGCCTTTCAACAAGGAGCGGAATATCTTGCCCGTTTCTATCTGCCCCCTGTGAGGTCGCACTTGCTGGATACAGTCAAAGAATGGCTCGATACGTCCGTCGAACGCTTCAAGAGACATGGCTCCAAACAAATCGAAACAATTTACAAGATGCCAGCCGTCAATCAGAGCCTTGATGCCGTTGGCGCTCATAAACTGAGTGCCGTTAAGCAATGCCAGGCCCTCTTTTGACATAAGTCTGATTGGTCGCCAACCGAATATATTCAAAGCTTCAGTACTGCGGATTCTTTTACCTTTATACCATACTTCCCCTTCTCCGATAAGAGGGAGGAATAGGTTAGCCAATGGTGCCAGGTCTCCGGATGCTCCAAGCGAACCGCGATCGAATACTACAGGCAGAACGTTATTGTTATACATGTCGAGGATACGTTCTACTGTCTGCACCTGCACGCCGCTGAAACCCATGGAAAGGGCATGCGCCTTAAGCAAAAGCATCAGTTTCACAATGACATCGTCTACCGGAGTGCCGACACTGCATGAATGACTTTTAACAAGATTCTCTTGCAGTGTTGACAATTCATCATGAGAGATATGCTGATTGCATAGAGACCCGAATCCGGTAGTGACACCATAAATAGGAGCCGTGTTCTCATCTGTTTTCTTATCGAGATACTCACGGCATGCCGCAATTCGCGCACGTCCCTCTTCAGAGAGTATCAGCTGTGTATTGTCATTTATTATGCGTTCTATGAGATCATATGTCAGTTCCGAAGAACCTATTGCATATATTTCCAATCTTTCCATGGTATATTAATTTAAACAATTTTTAAATTCTTTGAAACTACCCTTCCCTTGCTTATTACCGTATTCACGCAATTCATACCTACATAATACGGAAGCATACGATAGTTGTCAAACTCAAGAATCACAAGGTCTCCGCTCTTGCCGACCTCAATCGAACCGGTATCTCCGGCAAGGTCAAGAGCTGCGGCTCCATTCAACGTCAGAGCTGTGATAGTCTCCTCAATCGACATCTTCATGTAAATACATGCCAACGCTATAGTCAGCGGGATTGAACCACTGAAGCAAGATCCCGGATTCAGATCTGTTGCCAAAGCTACAGCCGCGCCCGCGTCAATAAACTTACGTGCCGGTGCAAACGGCTCTTTAAGCGCAAATGCAGTGAGCGGCAACAGTGTAGCCACGGTGCCTTCCTCTGCCATGCGACATATTCCTTCGTCACTTACATGCAAAAGATGGTCAGCGGATATGGCTCCAAGTTCGGCGGCAAGTTCGGCGCCTCCGAGAGTCACTATCTCGTCAGCATGTAACTTCAGTTTGAATCCCGCCTCTTTTGCTGCTTTAAGGAATCTTCGGGAGTCTTCAATTTCGAAGACATTTTTTTCAGTGAATATATCACAGAATATAGCCTTGTCTTTTACGGCAGGGAGCATTTCCTTTATCATCAGGTCAATATATTCCCCTGTCCTTCCTTTATATTCCTTAGGCACCGCATGGGCACCAAGGAAAGTAGCGACTATGCGCAACTTTTGTTCCGGATCTTTTGCAAGCGAATCAATCACATCGAGCATCTTCACTTCCGATGCAGTGTCAAGACCATATCCACTTTTTGCTTCTACAGTTGTCACACCCA
This sequence comes from uncultured Bacteroidales bacterium, assembly GCA_949123685.1. The sequence continues at coordinate 4,511 of CASBHZ010000023.1, forward strand.
TGGAGACCATCCTGTCAATGAACCATTGTGCCTTTTTTCTTAGTGATTCAGAAGATTCCTCTCTTGTGGAGTTCACTGTTGACTGGATGCCTCCCCCTCTCTCCATGATGCTCATGTAAGAGTCTCCTTTAAGTCGCCATTCAAACTCATCGGGACGATAACCGCCAAATATCAAGTGTGTGTGTGAATCTACAAACCCGGGAAGCACCACCCTCCCTTGAGCATCAATAGATTCGCATGAGCCTGACATAAACTCTGCAGGGAGTGACGAATCCAATCCGCAATATGCTATTTTGCCGTCATCAATTGCTATGGCTCCATTTTCGATTACAGACAACTCCCCCATATCTTTGCCACATTTTGCGGAATTGCCCATAGGTGTGACTATGGTTGCGTTTCTTATTACAAGATTGCTCATTGTCTGGCTATAATGTCGTTAACAATCGATAGGATTTCCGCTTCACGTTTGTCTGCAACCTGCGAAACTACCAATGCATCTGCAAGCAAAGCATCTGCCACTTCGCGGTTTTTAAGTCCGGCAGCATTAATTTTCACATTGAGATATGCCCCTTGCACTGCAGCTCTGGCAGCAAGCGCACCAACACCGGCATCACTTACAGAGGCTGGATTCCCCTTTGAAGCCATTGCTTCGAGAATATCAAATGTTTCGCAAGCTGCCTTCATGGTGCGCAATGGCACCTGAGTTGCATAAAGCGTTGCCGCCTCAAGAGCCTCTTTGCGAGCAGCCTTTTCCTCATCGGTTTTCTTAGGCATCGCAAAAACAGCCATAATCCTATTGAAAGCTTCCGTATCTTCATCAACGAGATGAATAAGGGTATCTTGTAGTGCACGTCCCTTTTCTGCTACATCGGAAAACTCTTCCCATCTGTCATCCCAGCCCGCCTTGTGAGCAGAAAGATTGGCAACCATTGTTCCGAGAGCAGCTGCCAAAGCGCCCATATAGGCAGAAATCGAGCCTCCTCCGGGAGCAGGAGATTCTGAAGCGGTTTCGTCAGCAAAATCGCGACAGGTCATATCTACAAGCCTTTTGCCACCCTTTTCTGCGTCAAGCATATATTCAATAACCTTTTCTTCCGGGTCAAATGGCTTAAGTTCGTCAAGTCCCATAGACTTAACTGCAATCTTTATGATTTCGCTATCGGATATCCCTACGGAACGTTGCTGCTTACGCAAATAATGTTTACCTGCTTCTATGAGCGCGCGCTTGGGAACAAGTCCTACAATTTCAGTGCCGGTTACACGGATACCGCGAGCTGCAGCCGCACAAGATACTTCATCAAATGCAGCATGAAGCGGTGTTACACCCATATCAGTAATATTCATGGAAACCTGGGCGATGCCATATTCATCGATAAACCACCCTATTGCCTTAGTTGATTTCAATGTTCCGGGGATCATTATGGTATTTCCTTCGGCATCTTTCATGGGTTTGCCGTTAGGTTTACCACCCTCTCTCATCGGACGTCCTTTTTCACGAACATCAAACGCGATAGCATTTGCACGACGTGTCGAAGTAGTGTTCAGATTGAAATTAACAGCAATTAGGAAATCTCTTGCACCAACTGCCGTGCAACCTGTTTTTGCAACGCCTTCATCATAAGGACGATCGCCAAAATCCGGACCTTTCCCTTCTTTACCCATACGTTCTCCGAGACCTTCATATTCACCTTCCCTGCAAACAGCCAAGTTTTTGCGTTCCGGTTTATATGCCGCCGCTTCATAGCAATAGCAGGGAATATGAAGCTCTTCCGCTGCCCTTTTGGCAAGACATCTTGCAAGCTCCGCGCATTCTTCAAGGGTGATGCCACTCACAGGAATTAATGGACATACATCTGTAGCCCCCATGCGTGGATGAGCTCCATGATGCTGACGCATGTCAATCAGTTCTGCTGCCTTTTTCATGCCTCGCAAAGCAGCCTCCATAACAGCCTCCGGCTCTCCAACAAAAGTCACGACAGTGCGGTTTGTAGCTTCTCCCGGGTCCACGTCAAGAAGTTTTACCTCCCCACCTTTTTCTATCTCTGCCGTAATGGCATTGATTATATCTTTGTTACGCCCCTCAGAAAAATTAGGAACGCATTCTATTATCTGCTTCATATGTAAGTTTTCAATTATAGGTTTTCAGATTTCAGTTGCCAATACGGAATCGAGAAGGGATTCATCAGTCAGATATGGTTCAGTTATCATAAAGCCGTTTTGAGCCTGAGTATCGTTCCATTCCTTCACGGTTGTCATGGCGTTTTCATTGCGCGCCCAACTTCGGCGTGCCACTCCTCCCATCACATCCCACAACATTGCCTGCTTCAATATGTTGTCAACGCGCTCTGATCCGTCACACACCATGCCGAAACCACCATTAATCGCTTTCCCGATGCCTACGCCGCCGCCATTGTGGAGAGCAACAAGACTCATGCCGCGGGCGCAATTGCCGGCAAAACACTGAACAGCCATGTCTGCCATAACGTTAGAACCGTCTTTGATATTTGACGTTTCGCGGAATGGGGAGTCTGTTCCGCTGACATCATGATGATCACGGCCAAGCATGATGGGACCTACCTCACCATTGCGAACCATTTCATTGAAACGCAATGCAATCTTCAAACGCCCCATCGCATCTTGATAAAGGATACGAGCCTGAGTGCCAACAACCATAGCATTCTTTTCTGCATCACGAATCCAATTATAGTTGTCACGATCCTGTCCTCTCCGGTTGGGATCAATGCAATCCATAGCTGCATGGTCTGTCTTTACGAGATCTTCATGCTTCCCGCTGAGACATACCCAACGGAACGGGCCATAACCATAATCGAAAAGCATCGGGCCCATAATGTCCTCTACATACGATGGCCATATAAAACCGTCTTTCTCGTCAATTCCATTTTTTGAGATCTCTTTGACACCGGCGTCATATATCGCCTTCATGAATGAGTTGCCATAATCAAAGAAATATGTTCCTCTCGAAGTCAGAGACTTTATTGCCTCATAATGACGGCGCAATGTTTCGTCAATCAGTTCACGGAAACGTGCAGGATTATCATGTAGCAGTTTTGTGCGTTCTTCAAAAGTTATTCCGGCAGGGCAATACCCTCCTTCATAAACTGCATGACAAGAAGTCTGGTCACTGAGAAGCTCTATCACCTTATTATTTTTTACTGCGTATTCAAGCAAATCAACCACATTTCCGTGGTATGCGATAGATATAGGCTCCTTGCGTTCCATTGCTTCTTCAGCCATTCGGAAAGCATCCTCTATATTGTCTGTAATTTCTGCCACCCATCCCTGGTTCTTGCGTGTCATGATACGGGATAGGTCCACTTCCGCAATGATTGCAGCAGCCCCGGCAATCTCAGCAGCCTTGGGCTGAGCACCGCTCATTCCTCCCAAGCCGGATGAAACGAATAGATGACCGCGAAGATCCCCGTCCTGAGGAACTCCAAGTTTCATGCGCCCCGCATTAAGAAGCGTATTGAAAGTTCCATGAACGATACCTTGCGGACCAATATACATCCAGCCACCGGCAGTCATCTGTCCATAGTTTGCCACTCCTATCTGCATGGCTTCATGCCAGTCATGGGGATTGTCAAACAGACCGACCATCATCGCATTTGTGATTATTACCCTTGGGGCATCTTTCTTCGAAGGAAAAAGTCCTAACGGATGACCAGACTCAATAACCAAGGTCTGTTCATCGGTCAATTCTTCAAGATATTTCTTGATCAAACGATATTGAAGCCAGTTCTGACACACCTGTCCGGTCTCTCCATATGTCACGAGTTCATAAGGATAGAGTGCTATGTCGAAACAGAGGTTATTATCGATCATTACCTGGAAAGCCTTACCCTCAGTGCATTTACCTTTATATTCATCTATCGGTTTTGCAGCAAGATCCCCTTCCGGACGGAATCGGTATGCGTATATTCTGCCGCGCGTTCGCAGCTCTTCGAGAAACTCAGGGGCGGCTTTCTCATGAAGTTCTTTTGGAAGATAACGCAACGCATTTTTTAATGCTGTTCTTGTTTTTTCGGGTGTCAGCGTATAGCCCCGGTCCGGAGCACGACGTATACCCTCTTTAAACGATGGCATTTCAGGCCATTCTGCATCAAGAAGTATCCTGTTGTTATTCATGGTGAATTTTTTATTCATATTTTTTACAAAATTAAGAACTATTCTCAATCTTACAAATTATTTTACACATATTATGCAACATAAATCATGAACTCCTCTGTATTTAGAAGCCATTAACACATTGACAACATGTTGCACATCTTGAATGACGGTCGACACTGGATCGACACAAGATGAAAAATATGATAAATTATTTGGTAGATTGGATTGGAAAAATTGCTATCATGTGTTATCTTTGCATTCGCTTTTGAACTTTCGGAAGCAGTCATCACATCATGAGCAATATCCCATTCACGCATCTTCACGTGCATTCGCAATATAGCCTTCTCGACGGGAAGGCAACCATCCCCGAACTCGTTGACAAGGCAATTGCCGACGGACAGCAGGGAATCGCCCTAACCGATCATGGCAATATGTTTGGCATCAAGGAGTTTTTCAATTACGTTGAAAAGAAAAACTCCGGTAAGCCTGATGATGAAAAATTCAAGCCAATCATCGGGTGTGAGATGTATGTGGCAAGGGAAAAGATGACCGACAAGAAAGATAAGACTGACAATGGCTATCACCTTATAGTTCTTGCTAAAAACAGTGTCGGATATCATAACCTCGTAAAACTTGTCAGCAAGGCGTGGACCGAAGGCTACTATTATAAACCACGCACCGACCGTAGCGAGCTTGCCCTTCACCGGGAGGGTTTGATTGTGTGTTCTGCATGTCTCGGAGGGGAAGTTCCTCAGTTCATCATGCATGGAGATCTTGACAAGGCTGAAGAGCGTATATTATGGTATAAAGAAACTTTCGGAGAAGACTATTATATTGAACTTCAGCGTCATGAAACATTCAAAGAGAATGCAAACCGAGATGTGTTTGTGGAGCAGACAAAGGTTAACGAGCACCTTATCAAATTTGCACGCAAACATGGCATAAAAATTATAGCCACTAATGACGTGCATTTCACATTTGAAGACGATGCTGAGGCTCATGACAGACTCATATGTGTCTCCATGCAGAAATCTTTCTATGAACCGCGCCTTCATTACACGAAGCAGGAATGGCTGAAGACAACAGAAGAGATGCGGGGAATTTTCAAGGATATTCCGGAAGCAATTGACAACACTAAGGAGATTCTTGACAAAATTGAATTCTACACACTCAACCATGCCCCCATTATGCCCTTCTTCGACATTCCTAAAGAGTTTGGAACAGAAGAAGAATATCGCTCACGCATCACTGAAAAGGAGCTTTTTGACGAGTTTACCCAAGACGAGAACGGGAATGTGGTTCTTTCTGAAGATGAGGCTAAAAAGAAAATTGATCGGCTCGGAGGATATGATAAATTGTATCGTATAAAATTCGAGGCTGATTATCTTGAAAAACTGACTATGGAAGGCGCATTGGAGCGTTACGGCAATCCTCTTCCTGAAGATGTTAAGGAACGTTTGAAATTCGAGCTTTACATCATGAAGACCATGGGATTCCCGGGATACTTCCTTATTGTGCAGGATTTCATCAACACGGGTCGTAAGAAACTTGGTGTAAGCATCGGCCCCGGACGTGGATCTGCCGCCGGAAGCGCGGCGGCATATTGTCTTGGCATCACCCAGATAGACCCTATTAAATATGATCTGCTTTTCGAGCGTTTCCTTAATCCGGACCGTATATCCCTCCCTGATATTGATGTAGACTTTGATGACGACGGACGTTACGAAGTGTTGAAATATGTGACCGAGAAATATGGTGAGGAGAAGGTTGCACATATCATTACATATCAGACAATGGCAACAAAAATGGCAATAAAAGACGTTGCCAAAGTGCTTGAAGTGCCATTGCCTGAAGCCAACAGGCTCGCGAAACTTGTGCCGGACCGGTTGCCCGAGGTTAATGGTAAAACACCAAAAATAAATTTCAAAAACTGTCTTCTTTATAATAAAGAGTTTGCTGCAGAAAAAGAGAATGCCAATGAAGGTATTCGTGAGACAATGAAATATGCAGAGCAGTTAGAGGGTAATATCCGGGGAACAGGCATTCATGCCTGTGGTGTCATCATATGTAGGGATGACATAACCGATTGGGTGCCGGTGTCAATGGCTGCTGACGCAGATGGCACAAAAGTGATTTCAACCCAATACGAAGGTAGTGTGATCGAAGAAACCGGCCTTATAAAGATGGACTTTCTTGGTCTCAAAACGCTATCTATCATCAAGGAAGCATTGGCAAACATCAAACACACACGTGGAATTGATGTGGATATAGATCATATTCCGCTTGATGACAAGGAAACGTTCGAGTTATATTGCAAGGGCAACACTACATCTACGTTCCAGTTCGAGTCCGAAGGTATGCAGAAATCGCTACGAGAACTTCAACCTTCAAAGTTTGAAGACCTTATTGCGATGAACGCCCTCTATCGTCCGGGACCGATGGATTATATCCCATCCTTTATCAGGCGTAAGCATGGCGATGAGCCGATCACTTACGATATTCCCATCATGTCCCAATATCTTGAGGAAACATATGGCATCACCGTGTATCAGGAGCAGGTGATGCTCTTGTCTCGCCTTCTTTCCAGCTTCACCCGTGGCGAATCTGACATGCTTCGAAAAGCTATGGGTAAAAAGCAGATCGACAAGATGATGAAGCTTAAGAAGAAATTCATGGAGCAGGGAATGAAGAATGGGCACCCCGAACAGGCTCTTGAAAAAATATGGGCTGACTGGGAAAAATTCGCCTCTTATGCCTTCAATAAAAGTCATGCTACGTGTTATAGCTGGGTAGCATACCAGACCGCATACCTTAAGGCCCACTACCCTGCCGAATATATGGCGGGAGTGTTGAGTCGCAACCTTACGGCGGCTGACAAACTCCGTAAGTTCATGGATGAATGCAAGCGTATGGGCATTACTGTAAAAGGACCGGATATCAACGAGTCGGTAGAGCGTTTCGGTGTCAACCAGAAGGGAGAAATCCGTTTTGGATTAGCTGCAGTCAAAGGTGTTGGCGTAAACGCCGTGAGTGCCATCATATCTGAAAGAGAAAATAATGGGGCATTCAAAGATATTTATGATTTCATTGAAAGGGTGAATCTGTCGGCATGCAACAGGGGCGCTATAGAAAACCTTGCTATGGCAGGCGCATTCGACTGCTTCAATCTTCAACGTGAGATTTTTGTGCATCCGATGTTCGATTCAACATATACCGACCTTCTTGTGAAATACGGCCAGAATATACAGAACGACAAAAATTCTCTCCAGATGAGTCTCTTTGGAGATATGGAACCCATAGAGACTAACAAACCGCCATATCCGGATGTTGAGCCATGGGATCGCCTCGCAATCCTTGAAAAGGAGAAAGAGATGGTGATGATGTATCTCTCCGCGCACCCCCTTGATCCATATTACATGGAATTAACTTATGGCTGTAACACCCCATGTGAGCAATTTAAGGACAAGCAGAATACACCTTGTAAAATTACCATGGGTGGTCTTGTAACAAAGGTAACACTGAAAACTTCAAGGAAAGGAAACGAATTTACGATAGTTGAACTGGAAGATTTTACCGGCAAGACAGAAATAGCCCTTTTCGGTTTGAATCATAACCAACATAAAGACAAATTCCGCGTAGGAGAACCTACATTCGTCAAAATAAATATAGTTCCCGGACGCTTCAATCCGGAGCGCACAGACATACAGATTGAAGAAGTGTCTTCTCTTGAATCGAAAAAAGGAAATATAGCTAACGGAGTGTTGGTATACATGAACTTTAAATACGACAACCGCGATTTTTTCACGGCATTGGAACAGATTCCGGACAATGATCGCAAAGGTGATTTATATTTTGATATATTTGATCCGGAATCAAGGCAATCCATAAGGGTTCATTCACGCAAGAAAATGCCGATAACCCGAGAACTGATGGACACCCTAAACGATTTCGGACTCAGGTTCAAGATTTCAACACTCTAATGAATGATAAAATCTAATTTGTCCCATAATTTTTTAATATAATCATAAATAATGGCAATTCAATTTACAGATCAGACAGCCAAAGAGGCTATCGAGTCAGGAAAAGTAGTAGTGATCGATTTTTGGGCTACATGGTGCGGTCCATGTATGAAACTCGGTCCCGTAGTTGAGGAACTCGCAGAAAAATATGGCGACAACGCCATTATCGGCAAACTCAACATCGATGAGCATGATGAAGTTGTTGCAGAAAACCGTATCCGCAGCATACCTACTGTGCTCTTCTTCAAAGGTGGCGAAGTCGTTGACCGCAGTGTAGGTCTCGTGAAATTAGAAGACCTTGAGGCAAAACTCAAATCTCTTCTCTAATACACCTACAAACCATTAAAACAGATATGTCAGAACTCAAGAGTCCTGACATATCTGTTTTAGAATATTACCAATGCTATAGCCACTACCATGACAACAGCATAGTACACCTCTATCGAATTTTTCCAATATCGTGGCTGTTTGTCAAGTTCTGGTGGCACCACCTCCAAAATCACTAATAGTCTAATTTATAGATTATTAGCGATTTTCATTTAACCCAAATTGTGCGAGTTACCTATAAAGTTACCTGTGACACGCCCGTTTGAACGGTGCTGAAACGAGTTCGCAAGTCAGACCAGTCAGTTCAACGAGTCGGCAAAGCGTCTCAACGACCGGATGTATAGCATCGTCAACGGTGCTATCTGGGCGGCAATCCCCCAATGGGTTTATGCCGTTGCCTGAGTCCTATTGCTTATCGCTGTCGGCCTCGGCATAGGTTGTTTCCATCTCTACAAGGACAACGAGAACCTGCGAAATACCGAGTGGCTCTACCGCTACGAAAGATTGTGATGGGAGGGCAAGCAGCAGGAAGATTTGCTGCGCCGAGAAAAAATCTTTGCTGTCGGTACACAGCAGGAGCAGGATTCCATAAAGAATCTTACCCGCCAGCTCGAAAAATCCCGACACATAGAAGAAACATTCCTCTATTTCAATCCTACTGAGAAATGATTTCCAAGCTGCCGAGAGAGTCAACACACCCTCTCGGCGGCTTTTTTAATTTCATTCTGTAAATGGAATCATAAATTCCGTTTTTGAGTGGATGCGAGGGTGAAAATCATCAAGCCGATTGAATGTATAGTGTTCAGCAGCAGTGCGAAAAACCACCATGTAAGTCAGGCTCCATATTGGCTATTGAATACAAGATTGTAACTCAATATGGCATTATAGGCTATCATCACAATCAGGTTGCCAAACGCCATTCTCGGTTTTACCTTATGACACAACCATGTCAATAACAGCGACAGTGTATAAGCCGCGCCGAGCAACGCACCATCCTCGCTCCAGCCTTCTGCCATGAAACTCACAATCGCCAAAAGGAGAAACACAAACCATGCTATCCAAAATCGTTTATCGGTCAGTTTCATATACTTACTGAATCTTAGTTGTTTGAGAATATTAAGGCTGCCATTAGTTATTCTTCAAGGTTAATGACTGAACACACCTCTTTATAAATGGAATTTATTATTTCAAAATCTTCTTTGGTAGAAACTTGTCCTTTTAGAAAAAGGAACGAATCATCGTCGTATAGGAACTGAAATTTCCCGAAATCAACCTTCAGTTTATAGACAGAGAAAGATTCTCTATCTTTGATCTTATTCAAGAAAGAGAATAGCGGTTAGAGATTTGTTACCGAATCAGGGAAAATCCTATTTATATTATTTAGGTCAATATATAAATCCTCTTGTGGTTTATCATTAGGGAAAACTCCAATACTGAGATTCTTGATTTGAATTACAGGCAACTGTCCGAAGATTGATTCTAATGAGTAAAAATCAACCGGAATAAAGGACACCTCAAAGCCACCTTTTGAAAAATCTACTCGTATCTCCCTGTCAATAGTTCTATAACTTTTTAGTAATAAATCCAAAGTGATACATAAGCATAAAATTCATAGCGGTCAAGAATATTATGGCACCGATAAGAACTAACCATCGTATTAAGATATTCTTTATTCCAGAATAATGCTCGAATATAGACTCGCGCCGTTGTCTGGTATATCGCAGCCTGCAAAATAGGAATGGTAAAAATATCAGGCCCAATCCAAGTATCATCGCAATCGGATTTCCAAATAGCTGATACATCAAAGGAATTATCAATGGGATTAAAAATGTAAACGACCATGAGATAAGCAACAAACCCTCTCCACTGGAAGGACTGCCTTCCTTACGCTTGAGTGCTTCACCAATAAACCATATATAATCAATAATATAGTATCTTTTCATGTTTTGGATTCTATTAAAGTTGAATAATCCTTTTGAATCATGTATGTAACCAGCCTGCCCTGCAAATATAATTTAGTCGCATCGCTAAATAGCAATGGTAATTTACTGCGACGAATGGAGGCAATATAGACCGGGATATTTAAGATTGGGAACATGACCAATACCGAATATATCACATTTATGCGATACTGTGTAAGTTCATATCGGCTATATCTGAATCTGATATAATAGAGATTAAGCAGATATACGTTCATATAGCCTAATGTCAGGAAATACAATGGCCTCAGCCTATTGCTCCAAACTACTGACGCAAGCCGTTTATATATCATTGGCGAATACATTGTCAGCCATAATGTAAAATTGGAGATTTGAATTGTAGTACTCCTCCGCTATTCTCAGAGCTTCACTTTTGGCATAGGCAATTCCTTCCACACCAATTGATTCAAGTGAAATACTCTTTAACTCCATACCTGTTGCCTCCGTTGTCTTAGCTCTAAAACAAAGTGAGGCTACAAAAGCGGTAACCATAGTCGGAATAAATGAAACAATACTCCATATCAATAATATGATTGCAAAAATGACCGCTAAGGCGACAGCGGAGAACAAATAAGTAGTGAGTCCAAGTTTTAACCAAGCGCAAGACTTATTGCGCTTCCAAGCCTCAGCGTGCCCGATTAGGTATGTGATAAGAATTATGATACAAATGGGTAAGACATCAGAATCCAAACTGAGTATGTAAAATAATTCCATTAGTCCGACTGTCAAAGCCGTTGACAGTCGGACTAATGCCTCAAATATCCAAAATCGTTTATCGGTCAGTTTCATTGGGCTCAAGAAGTTTTCGGATTGAGTTGATAATATCTTTCCATGACGCTCCGTCAAGGTCAAAATACAATTCTTGGTCATAATCCCAATCTTGCCATTTGCCGGCCGCTTTTTTGGTCGGTAGTATTTTCAGTTTATGGCTATCGTGGGTCACAAGTACACTCGTAGAGTGCATGTAAAGTTGTCGCCATGAGCGTTGTTTCATCGCTTTGATTAGCTCGGAAGCCTTTATCTCAGTGTATTTGTCATGCAGACTTGCATGACAAATATCCGCCAGGGTATTTTCAAACGCTCCATTATCGCAGTCAAGAGGCAAGAATTTGATCGGATAACTCGAATTGGCATAATATACTGTGACAAATATATACTCCTTGTCAGTGCGGTATATCATACACCTTCCGGAACTCTCCAACTCCGGACATCTTTCGTTGTATTTTCGGTTGATCTTCAGCCAACGATATATAGCCAAAACCATCGCAATAATTACAAATATTGTGAGAGACCCATAGTCTGGCCCATCATAATATTCAAACACAGTCATATTATTCTCCGGGTTGTCCTTCTGATATACCACTCCTATACTGTCGCCTACGGCAAAACCGTTGGCATGTGCTCCACCTTCATAATCTCTGCCATTTACCGTAATAATATAATGTATTATAGGGCCATCGTTGCCTATATAACCGATATTTGAAATTACAGTCGATGTATGTTCCGGATTTGCCGACAATGCGCTGTATTTGCGATTTTGGAAATACAGCGCCGGCAATGAAAAACGGCACGAGAATCAGCAGCATAACACCAACTGGCATACGTGTATCACCTCGTTGCCCAAAGAAGAACCTATATATTTTGCTGTCAGATTTCATTCGTAAGAAACAATCTTTATAATCATTCTTTAGCTGATTCGGTATTGTATCAAGCGATTGTTCATGAGAAACAAATAGATACTATTCCCATAAATGGAACATGCTGCATATAATTCACTGTTAGGGATATCAAAGGTTTCCCAATCTTTTCCTGAATCATTACTAACCACGAGCTTGTACTTCATGAATATTCCCGATGTATATCCTAAAACCAAAATAATAGTATCCTCTTTGTCGGTTATCAGCTCTTTTACAAACGTATAATTGTTAGACGAATATATAAGTAGTGGATTATGTCTGGATTGATTATAAAAATAAACTTCCACTCCATTAGATTCAGTAATTCCGGAAATACATATCCCATCCTCAAGTTCTGCAATGAATTCAGGTGATACCGGACATGTAGATATGCCCCATTGTCCGTTTTTATCAAGAACAAACACATTATTGTTTCTAACGTATCGTTTTATTGCAATCATCTCATCTTTCCAAAAAAGGCATTGGGATAGAGAAGGTGATGGAACAAAATTTATGACATGATATGAGGAATCCATAGTTATCAGATTATGTTCATCTTTGAAATCAGATACCGAATAAAGCAGATTATTTTTGAAAGCAATAGGATCACATCTTGTTTGACCAGTAGAAGTTAATTTTGCCGAATATCCTGGAGCATACGTTATTCGCAATAAGTAGGCATCTCCATTTTGAGAAAATAAAGGTGTTAACAAGCTGGAATCACTTTTAATAGTATTTCCAATATGTATAAGATTATCAAAGTGTAATTTTGATTTTAGCAACCATTTGGCACCTTTATTTGATGACATATATATTTCAACAGAATTACGATATTGAGTTGGTATAGAATCATTATATTCTTGATGCCTGCCAATTATGATTCCACTGTCTTGATTTAGGAAACAAGCATAACTAATGGTAAATCCTAATTGTGGAATACCATCCATAAATGTGCTGTAGGGCTTCTCATGTGAACAACCTGACAGAACTAATATGATTATGATAAAATTGGTGAATCTCATATGTCGATTTTTATTACACGCATCTACATCCCTATCAAGATTTATTTAGCTATTAGAATCAGAACCACTGCTAAAACAAGGAAGCCGAGAAATCCGTTGGCAAGGTTGTTGTCGGCATGGTCTATGTTACTGAAATCCTCCGAACCATAGCGGATGTGCTTATACGATACTTTCTGTCCGCGACGGAACAGCCAAAGACAACCATACCGAAGCCCGGCTCCGATATGTCTAATCGCCGAGCCGAACCATGACCGTATGAATATTTCAGTGAATATTTCGGCTATCAATTCCATATCCTTATATTATGATAACAGATCCATTAAATGATGCTGATATTTACTACCTCCGGCAATGTTAACCAAATGTTCCATGTCACATTTTTGCGTTTCCGAAAAAAGAGTTGACAGGCTGTTCTCTTGCAATGCAAATAGAAGGTCGAGATATGATTGCTGGTCTTTGGCAATATAACTCATTATGCGCTTATCGTCGGCCCAGTCTATTTCTACTACTTCTCCGGTTTTCTTAAGAATGGCAAGAGGAAAAGCCTCCCGCCATCCAAAGTATATAAATCGGTCAGTTTCCCTCAAATCATCAGATTTGACAAAACTAAAAATCATAATTGTGAGTTTGGAAACATCATAATTATTAATCAAGTTTATGACGGCATCATTCGGCTCTGTAATAATATGTCCTTTTTTATCGCCAATGAACAAATCGCCCAAATATATTTGAGCAAAGCCTTCAGGCATCATCGAAAACTTACTTTCGTTAGGAGTTATCTCCCTTATCGCGGTTACAAATTCAGCTGCTGTCATATCTTTCTCAACTTTTACTTGATATTTCTGAAATGGTAGTTGAATTTAAGGTTATCATGCTCAAGGAGTGATTCTCCAAGCAAAACTCTGTCGTAGGGAAGAATGGAGTCATAACCGGGAAAACCATGATAGCTGACATATACATCCTTTCCTATTATGCTATCAAGATGTGGAGTAGCATCTTCGGCTATAATGTGGATACTCTCAATATGTTCTGCTTCGCTGTTATAAATTCTCAGGTCGGCGTATGAGCCATATGCACTCTGGTCAAAAATAACTAACTCTGCCTGACCGCCATTAAAACTGATTTGTTGTGGGACAACATGACTTTGATTTTTACTGCCACCGCTAAATAGAACAGCCGCAAACACGAACATTCCTATTTGAATAAAGGGTAGAAACATCTTTAGATGATATAGAATGTCGTTATCGTTTACAGGTGTAGTTTTCCGTTTCCCCTTTTGGTAATACCCCGCATCTTTAGGAAAGTTATATTTTATGATTAGACCGACATCTGGGACAGGTTTTAATATCTTTGAAGCCCATACCGATCCGAGAACCGCCATCGCTGCAAAAACGGCAAACAGCCCCCAATTCAAGCCCGTTCCAAGCATTACGCCCGCACACAAGGCCCCAACAAATGACATTATCAGTGAAATGCCAAGAAACAATGATTTACTATCGGTCAGTTTCATCGCTTGCCTCCTTCCAATATAAATCCATTATTTACAGCCCACATAAACATAAATACTCCACATAGACTGACTATACTTCCAATAATGAATACAACAGCACTTACTTTATCAGATTTGGAAATCTCGATAGACAGAGTTTGATTTAGTCGATTGTCTTTAAGGTATTTTAGATAAAAGATTCCTCCTATTAAACAACATATAAGGATATTGCAAAGCGTCAGTTTTTTGAGGTCTAATACTAAGTGCTTGCCGATTATGTTTTCCAAATAGAATGAAACGCCTATTGAGATGGCAGTTAAGTATATGTAAATTGTAAACAATATCATGCCCATAGACATAGCCACAGGCATATCTCCATTTCCTATACGTTCTTGGGAACGGCAACAACAAACAAATATTTTCTTTAAGAACTTCATTGCCTACCTCCTTTCGATTTCATCAATTCAGGTTTTGGCACAAGGTCTAAAGACTTAATCTTAGCTATGTTGTCAGCAATGGGGATAATAGTCAGTTCCACATTATAACGATTTCGGAAACCATCATTATTGGAATAATCCTTTAGATTGAAAGCACGCCCAAAAGACTTGTCTTTGTATTTGAAATATATTTCATCAATTCGGGCTGTTGAATAACCGTTTAATGATGTTTCAATCACAATTTTATCTTTTCGGTCCGCAATAATATTTAGGATAACAAAACCTATCAATAACAATGTAAGGCTCGTTAAAGTAATGCCGCTTACCCATTGACTTAACTTCGATTTTTTAGGAACAAGGTAACTGCTTATTGTCAAAAAGCATACAACCCATGTAGCCCAATCATACATCTGACAAGTAATGAGAAATCCTCTCGACAGCCATATCACTATTTCAAACAATCCAATAATCGCCCAAAGGCAATAACCAATCTTTCGAGTGCGAACAGCCTTATATATCCCTATGCAAACGGCATAAAGGATAACAGCGATAATTATGTATCTTAAAGCATCTTCCATGACAATATCGTCATTGATTATGTTCGGTAATTTCTGCGAGTTTTTCAAGCCCCCAATATAGTAATAGCAGTATAAGCTGAGCAATTGGAAGCACAACCGTGAAAGCAAACCAGCCCCAGCCATCAGTATCTTCATGCGTCAATCTCAGATAGATTGAATAAACCGTATATAAACTGATGATTAACAAATTTACTAATGCGGCATTAGGATGAGCCGATTTGAATAATGCCACAGCTATCATTAACGGCTGGGTTATAGCAAATACATATATCATGCCAAGCGATTGACACCTGACAGCAAAATCTATGCAAGATGCCAACAGTAATAGTTCGGATATAACCCAAGCAATCCAGAATCGTTTATTGGTCAGGTTCATCACCACCACGGTTTTTTATAGGTGGCACGGATATCGCCACTTTCGGGTTCTACAACATCAAGGTCTTTACCCTCCATGAATCTATCCCATTCGGGTGAGGCATATTTTGAATTCACGCGAATTTCTCCAGCACCTATATCGAAATCAAAGCGGAATGGCAGACGGTTATCTCCCCACATACAGCGTTTTACTATCGTTGGGTTCTTATAATTCTGCCATGTACCGACATAGGATCGATTCATATAACCGTCACCGTCCTGATCTGTGTTGTCTACCTTAATGACTTCTGGAGCATCATTCGTGACATATCCGTATGAGCCTAATGTACCGCGAAACACTCCGCTTCCTTTCTGCACGGAATCTTCCCTAAGAGAATAATCAGCGATAATTTTATAGTAGTCAGGAGAATCGGCATCTCGTTCAAAAACATGATAGATTTTCTTGATCTTGACTTCTCCCGAAAAATCGCAGACATTCTTTTTAACCTTTGTCCGACCTCTTACGGAGTATGTCACTGAATCAGTTTTTACCGCATCAGGATAGAAATAGACCTCTATCCGTCTGAAATTATTGCCAAGTACCCCATCAACAGGAGCATCAAAAGTATTGCCACCCCAATAACGGTATGTTTTTAGAAAGGTCGGCTCCAAACGAAGTTTACCATCAATGAATAGCTGAGTGCAGTCCTCAAACAACTGTCCTTCAATAGGCGTCAGATAAGTTTCATACAAGTCACTGTAATCCACTCGGTCAAAGTCAAGCGCATTATTGTCTATCCAATAGTACACTGCTCCAAGGGCATCACGCTCAATTTTAAGCAGATTTGTGTCTGTTTGCATAAAATCCCCTTGATTTTGCGCCCATAGGTTACAGGAGAGAGCAAAGCCAACATACAGAATCAATATCTTATAGAGTATTGCCATACGCGAAGTTACAACAAAATTTCGTAACTCTGTGATAATCGGGCAAGAAAAATCCGCATCTCCACGGCTGCTACCATAAAAATGCGGATAATGCCGTTTCTTTTCCCCAGTCATTATGACCTTTGCACCCTTGCCACGCCACGGCGGTAAATAAGTTTGGTTTGGTTCGGGCTTTATATATGTCCGACAAACTATACTATACCTAACTTATACTTTTTTAGGTATCCCTTTACGCAGAAGTCATCCTTAAGAAAAAAGAGCACTGTCATCTACTATAGAGCTTATATATAGAATGGTGTTGACAGTTCCTGCAAGATCGAATTTGGATGCAAATCAATTTTTTGCGTCGAAAAAAGAGTGTGTTTTTTTGATTTATTGTATCTCCTTAAAACAACGTATTCTCGTTTTGGTGCAGTATTAAAAAAAATATAGCACCTTTTGCGGAATACGTTGTTTTGGGGGATTGTTAATACATAAAAATAGTCAGAAACAGTTATATGCCATAAAACTGCTCTCAAATCCAAATGTCACTTAGTTCCTCATCAAGAGCTTTGAAACGAGCACGTCGACTAGACAAGTCGGTTGTAGCCCTCATCCCAGAAACATATCCGTTAACTGTGGTCGAATAGATTTTTCCCTCATCATCAGCCTTTGATTTTAGTCGAGCGTTAATACATTCACCAAAATCATTTAATTTCGACCCAGCAGCAATTCTTTTATCTTTTGACAATGGCAGAGTGTCTTTATGCGAGGCAAAAACTGAAAAAAGGGTATAAAAATCAGTTTTCTTATTCCATCGGGTTTGCGAGATATTGGGTAAAACTTTTATAATTTCACCCAGGACTACGTCATAAGTTTCTTTGACGGAGCCTTCATCATCAAATGATTCCTCGTATAACTGATAGTACGCGTCAAGCTTATCTTTCTTATTCTGTTGTCCATTAAGAAAGGCGATTGTGAGTTCGCTAAGATACTCGACATCAAGCATTCGACGCACGTCGTTTGGAGTGAAAATTCCAATTTTTGTAAACACTTCTTTATCAGAAATGTTATTCATCAATCGGATAAAAGGTCCTGAATATGTTGCCTGTCTAAGTTCCTGCTTATTAAGAGCAACAACATTTTTATTCAATCGTTGGAAAATTGCTCTCAGTTCTGCATCATTAATGTCCGGCAAAATTCTTACAACGAAATTGTATTTGAAGAATGCCTTTTTCTGTTCAGATGTTAGGTCTTCAAAATAAGCCCCATTAAACTCGGGACTTTCTTTTTCATCGAGAGAGAAACTTCCATTCATGAAATCAATAATTGAACGGATACGCTGCTGTCCGTCAATGATAATGTATCGAACACTTCCATTTTCATCCGTTACTTCCTGCATATATATTTCAGGAATAGGATATTTATTGAGAATTGTATCGATAAGATAGCTCTTCTGCCTAGTTACCCAAACAGGATTACGCTGAAAAGGAGGCTTCATCTCCAAATCGCCACGTTCATGAGCCTGTTTAAACCAAGCCACGTTACGTAAGGTTGTATTTAGAAAGTTTTCCATATCTTATTGTAATTGTATTTCTTCTGATTTAACTCCAAATGAATCTGATAGATTGCGTTTGAAATTGTTGATGTGATACTCTCTTAATGATTCGTGGTCACGATATAATCGAAAATTGATGTCTCTATTTTCAAATATAGGAGATTCCTTAAGAGATTCAATCGCCGCTAACCATTCTTTTCCAAATGGCAACAATCCCAATATTTTATCAGTCGCAATTGTTCCATAATAGATATATCTTTCACGATGCGCCTTAATGCTTGAAACTGCATCATGTGACAAACTGTATATGTCTATATTTCTAAGTGCATGCCATGCAACATCAAAATAATAATGGGATATAATTGCAATGTCAATGTCTGATTTGGCATTAAATTTTCTGAAGTTTTTCATTGGAGAAAGGCTAAAACCAGTAGAAGCACTACCTACAAAAATGATAGAACAACTATCTACATGAATCATAGACGCTAGTTTAAGTTTAGTCTTTATATATGCTTCAGAATCATTATTAAATATATACGGGATTTTCTCCAGCACCCATTTGGAAGTTAAAAACTCGTGGGAATGCTGTTTAAAATCGGCTTTGAACAAACGAATATCATCCTCTATTTTGTCCACATTCATAATTAATGAAACTCATTTAATATTTGAATCTAACTTCCAAATTCCAGATTTGTCGCTACCCTCTCTTTTAAGAGCCCCTAATTCTCTTAATTTTTTTGTGGTTCTTTCAGCAGTCCTTTGTGTTATCGAAAGGATAGTTGCAATTTCAGCATGGGTTATTGATGGATTGTTTTTAATAAGGTTAATAACTTCTGATTGAATATCCGATAGTTTTACACCGACATTTACACCGACATTTACACCGACATTTACACCGACAACAGTCTTTTCCGCTTCATGGGACTGTAGATCAAAGGTTACTTTTACAGAATTGATTGTTGTCTCAATGTGCATAGGACGACCTGTTACTTCTTGCCAACGCTTGAGTTTACGGAGTCCGTAGCCGAGATTCTCTGACAGGTGAGCAAGTCGGAACAGCTTTGCGATTATAGGATTACGGGGTTGGGATTCAAACGAGCTTTCCATTACATCCAAGGGCATTGGCATCCCACCGGGATTAAGGAATTCGATGCGGTCGTCAAAAACATGGATGCAACTGCGTCGAGGACTGAAATGGTCGGCGTGCGCCATCTGATTTGCCATTGCCTCGCGTAGAATGTCGTACTCGGAGAAATCCTCAACAGATTGTCCACGCTCGTTGATACCTACCATAGGAGTGTTTACGAGGGTACGGAGACGACGGAGTATAACGCGGCTCGCTTCCCAAAGATTCTGCTGTTCAGGAATGCGGTATGTATAATTGTTCGTCATTGCCTCCATGCCAGTGCCGGGGATCTCGACGTAATCGGCACAGAATGTAGGAATAAAATTGAAAGTATAAGGGCTTTTGCCAAGCATTATCAGTCCGCCATAGGTCAATTGACCGGAATGGTCGGTGATTCCGACGCCTTTACAAAAATCCTCATCGCTCACGCTGTCAAGATGTGAAACCAAGCCCCAATGACGCACTTCGCCTCGGAAGTCGGTTAATGCATCACGGTTGAGCATATCGATGTTAGTCTCTGGAATGGATTTCTGCGACTGAATGCCAAATGACTGGTCGCGAATCATTGACATTATTTCCTGCTGAGTGGCACGTTGGTCACCGCTACCCATGCGGATAAAGGTGTTTTCGAGTGATCCGAAATAAACAGGCTTGACCTCCGATGACGGAAGATAGAAAGCGATGACATTCTTGCCGTCTATATCGTAGCGATGGAGCGTGGCAAAGAGGGGTACATTGAATTTCTTGGAACGCAGAGTGCCGAAAAAGTCCTGTTCCAGTTTCTCAATGTTATCAACACCGACAATCTCAAACAGGCGACCGGACTGCTTCACGCCAAGCACAATCCAACCACCGGAGCAATTTGAGAAAGCACTGACAGTCTCCCAAATGTTCTTCGGCAAGTCAGACTTCGCGGTCTTGACCTCGAAATCGTCCCATTCTATGTCGCGTAGCCGTGCTACAAGTTCTTCTTTTGTCATTCCAATTGCAAAGTTAATCATTTTTTATTGGATTTTCAGCTCTTTAGGTGCATTGCCTTAATAAACTCCGGATTGGTTTGGTTCGGGCGATATATATACGCCCGGTAAACTAAACCAAGCTATAAGTATGGCTGGGCAAAAGAAAAACTGTTATTCTCACTTCTCACTGTCTGATAGTTGTGTTGATTTATCGGCAACTTCTTGGTTGAAAGTCTTTATTTCGTCAGTGATTAGCTGTTTCAGCTCTTTTTGAGGCACGATAAGTTTGTATTCGGCAACGCCAATAGGTTTGGTAAAGCCTTCGAGGGCAAGCTCGACCTCAACGTTGTCTTTCTCAGCACATAGGATTATACCGATTGACGGATTTTCATCTTTGCCACGTTCAAGTCTGTCAAGCAACGAGAGATAGAGGTTCATCTTGCTGACATATTCGGGCATGAACTCGGATATTTTCAAATCGACGGCAACGAGCGACCGAAGTCCCCGATGAAAAAAGAGCATATCCACCTTGTAATCCTTGCCGTTATAGGACAGAACGTGCTGATTGCCGATGTATGTAAACCCCTGACCGAGTTCCAGAAGAAACTGTTTTACCTTCTCAACCAATCTCCGCTCAAGCTCCTGTTCAAGAAGCGGCTCAGTCACTCCAAGAAATCCCATGCAATAGGAATCTTTGAATACCTCGTTGGCGTATGCCGCTTGAGCCTCAGGGAGTGCAACGGCAAAATTGTTTGAAACATTGTTTTCCGGCTGATGCTTGTGCATCTCCAGCTTTACAGCGTTAATGAGCAAATCTCGGCTCCAGCCATTTTCTTGATACTTGCAAGCATAATATTCTATCGCTTCATCGTTATCGTTGAACTTAGACATGAGATAGTTTATATGACCCCACGGCAAAAGTGCAACAGCCTGTTGCACTTTTGGATTAGCTTCATGGAATCTAACATAAAATCTCTTCATATTAAACAAGTTGCGCACTGACATTCCCATCTTCGGATATGATGATTTGAGGTCAGCAGACAACCGCCTGACTACATTGTCTCCGTGTTTGCTGTCGAGTTTACGTTCATATAGCAGTTGACCAATCCGCCAATACATTTTATTGGATGTGCTGACAATGGCACGGGCGGCATTACCTCGCGCGGTTTCAATTACTGCAACAGCCTGTTGCAATATTTCATTATATTCTGATTCGTTATGAATACGAATAATTGCATACACAAAGTTAATACTTTTATTTTGATTTTCAGCTATATGCAGACGCATTGCCTCTCAGAACACCTCTTCTTTTGCTCCGTTTACAATTGCGTCTATCTCATCGGCGATTGGTAGTGTTTCACTGAGTGTGTCCGAGGCGAGTTCACTCAGTGAAACACTACCTGACGGCTCAGCCACAATTTGAAATCATCAGGTAGAGCTGCTCCATGAGTGAAGCCTTCATCTTGAATCGGTGCGCTGCCAATAGACGGAGATGACAATGTGATTCCGGCACCCGGTGATTGACAATACTGCCACTCCAAAAAAGTGACATTTATGCCTATTTCTTGGAGTGAGCTTGTTGTTTTACTGAACTCAACCGAATAGACATACTACGCCGGTGCTATCGCATGATGGCTATGGGTGCATGGGACGCAATATCCGTTTCTGATCTTGAGAAAGGCATAGACAGGACGCGCGGTGCCATATTCTATTTCAACAAGAACAAGGAGGAGCTTTTTGTGAATATGATTGATGAGCTGTTCCTGCCTGTTTTTAAACTGAGTAAGGATGACATGACAACCCTTAAAAGATGCTCTGCTAAAAACTTTTTTGCCATATACAAGACGCCTTTTGAACGGGTCTGCAATGATCTGAGAATTAATTACAGGGTTCAGAACCCTTCTCACGACCTGTTCAATATACTTATTCAGGATTGACACAAATAAAATGCATGATATGAATGATGATTTTATGGGACAACTCCATTTCATCAGAGATGACAATCGAATATGCCGATAAACATAAGGCTATGAGCTACGGGAAAGAGAGAAAAGGCTATTTTAATCTCTGTTTTCTGCCGCCTGCGGCACTCTTCCGAACATCTTGAAAGTGCGGATATAATATGGAGTGTCAATCCGAGATACAATAACCCCTTTCTTTGTTGATGCATGAACAAAGTTCACCTTGTCTATCATTATGCCTACATGTGATATTTTATCAGGATCGCGTCCGGTAGCAAAAAATACCAGATCACCTGTCTCTACATCATCCTTATCAAGCGGGATACAAAACTCAGCCTGTTTGGCTGAATTACGTGGCAATTTCCACCCCATGACATCCTCATAAACACGAAGAACCATACCTGAGCAATCCGTCCCATCTTTTTTATCGCACTTGGCGTAAGCATATGGGGTACCGACCCAGGAAATAGCCTCTTCTACAATCTTTTTCTGAGACTCATTCCCGTTTATTTCTTTTACAGAGATAGATACTTCTTTTGAAACAACCTTGTTTCCTCCCCCCTTTTTTGAACTACGGCATGATATTGAGAATATTCCAAACCATACTGCCACAGCACATAACAATAAAACTTTTCTGTTATTTACTAACTTCAATTCCATTAAAATACTATGATGTAACCAATTACCAGAGTTTATTATAACCTCACTCCCACTCCGAGCATAAGATTCTGAGGATCTTTAAAGTTACCTAAACGATAACCGACATTCAAGAAAATATTGCGGGTTATAAACGTTTTCAACGTAAGAGACTGATAAAAACGTTTGTTACCTTTAGGATTCAAAAAATCATAACCCAGTCCCACATTAACCGCGAATATAGGCATGGTCAATTCTCCATGTGCCGACAAGCCAACGCTCAATTGCTTTCCGAATGGAGGACGATAGAACTTGATATAGTCTTCTGTAGTTCCTTCAACCCAATACGGTGAGATACCTCCACTCTCATCATATTGGACATCAAGAGACGCACCCACAGCTACCCAACGGTTCAATTTGCGCATGGGAGCGAACTGCATACCGACAACTCCAAAGCGTCCCGGACATAATTGAGGTGTTTCCGCCACAGTTACAACCCGTTTACGCCAAGCTCCATAGCCTATTATATCCCAAAGCCATCTTGGTCTGTCTGCATTTTCCCGTAATGTTTCCGGAGCGGATCTCGCATTATCCTGTGCATTTATTATATAAGCGACACCCAATGAAGCTCCGATTGAATTAATACCCGCGTTAGGCCAAGATGTATTTCCATTTGAATAATGTTTAGCCATAACTCCTAATGTCAGCACCAACCTTTTTGTCAATTGATAATGCAATTTTATTCCAAGTCCTATATGAGCTGTTACGTCAGTGCCTACAGATACATTCCTGTCTGCAGTTTCCTCATTATAATGTTTCCAACCCATTGCCGCACCAAATTGCCATTCATATCCCAGCCACACATTGCTTGTAAAGCGAACTATTTGAGCTCCCTGATATACATAAGCAGAGACAGGCGTGCCAAGCAACGAGTTTGAAAAGAAAGTGTTTACCCCTACACCCAGACCTTGATATAATCCCGGAAATAACATACTTTCCGCAGAATCCTTATTGAAACTGAAGTCTCCACGAAAATCGGTCGCGAAACTGCAGTCAATCCTCTTTCCCAAAGGATTGTCATATTTGAGAAAATCGTTTGTACCCGGAACAAAAGCAGGAGAAAATTCCACACCAACTTTCCATTGCATCGGCTTGCTGAAAGGGTTCATCAATGAATCGGCTTTTATATCGGCATTCAAAGGCACTGAAAAAAACACTGCCATTGATGTCAATATGCTTACAGACAGGATTCTATTTAATCCGGATATTATTGATCCCATTATTCAATTGTTAAACTATAGTCTATAGGTTCTGAAATAATACATTCGCCATCCAATGGATATAAATTACCGCTGAATGGCTGTTCCAGCCAGATTATTGTTGGCACTTTTAATGTAGCGAAAATCAACGATAATTTCACAGTTACAGTAGTATTGGCAGGTACATCCACCGTGATTGCAAACTCTTTGTCAATATTATTTGATTCTATCCATTTGGAAGATTGAATTGTCAGTTCCGTTTTAATATCATCTGACACTACCCATTCCCCATCACGATATGTAGGCAGGTAGACCATATCACTAATGCCTGATGCCCATAAATCTCCTGACACCTTAAATGCCAGCATTGATTGGGCATTCTTATACGGATAATATATAATACGCTGGTCTACCGGGGTATTATTAACAAACCGCTCGTTAATAAATGGATTGCTAACATGTTTCTCTTGAATGGAATTATCGAACGAGTATGAAATATCAGACATTTTCATAGGTGACCCAGGAGAAATGTGAACCGTAACAGGTTTTGACATATAGTTATAATCCAGAGTGCCATACATGAGATACACCACAACTTCCAACGATTCCTGATAAGTGTTGCATACGGATTTGAATGTAACCTTATTCCCATCAATATAAACCTCGATATAAAAGCGTGGACAAGCATAAACAATCTTTGACACTTCTGTTATGGAAGCATCGTGACTGAGAATATTACCTTCCGCATTATAACGGGTAACAAAAGCCTGATAATTCAAGTTATTATCCAAAGAAATGTCATTCAGATTTTCACGATAAATGGTTATTGTATGAACACCCCCGTCACCTTCAATATATACGGAGTCTTCGATATCAGGAATCCTGTCAACAAAAATATCATTGTTGCAGGAATTTAAAATTGCCATAATAAATAATGACAAGCTACATAATACTATCTTTGACATATACCTTCTTAATAAGGATTACCTCTTACTTAATGACAAAATTAAGATATTTTTTTAAATATTAAGTAAGTAACAAAAATTAATGCGCATATAAAACACAGTTATTCTTGAGATGTTTTGCCGCGTAAAGAAGGAGCATATAAACATATGCAACTGAATTACAAGGTAAAAACAGCCAAAAAGAACAAGTTTTATAGTGCAAGATCTCATTACTTATATTTATATATCGGTTAATTTTTATTACTTACTTAATGAATTACTTAACATAAAAAAAGAAAACCATTATTATCCATATACGTTTATTTAATAAAAGAATTAAAAATATTATGGAAAAACACATTACCAAAGCTCAGATCAAAACTGCGGTTGAGCAAACTTATGCCGAGTGTAAGAATATTGAGGGAGGCAAAAATGCCGATTACATACCTTATCTCGCAAATATTGATTCCAACCTGTTTGGAATCAGCCTTACACTTACCGACGGCACAACATTCAGTATAGGTGACACCAGTTATAAATTCGGAATAGAATCCGTATCAAAAGTGCTGACAGCGATCCTCGTCCTTAAGCAACATGGTGCTGATGCCGTATTAAAGCAAATAGGCGCTGATGCCACCGGACTCCCGTTTAATTCAATCCTGGCAATCCTTATGGAAAATGATCATCCTTCCACTCCCCTTGTTAATGCAGGGGCAATAACGGCATGCTCAATGGTCAATCCCCAAGGAGACTCATGGGGAAAATGGGAAGCGATAATCAACAATATTGCAGATCTATGCGGATCAGAAGCTGAGGTTGTTGATGAACTCTACCGTTCGGAGTCTGATACCAATTTCAATAATAGGTCCATAGCATGGTTACTTAAAAATTACAACCGTATTTATGATGACGTGCCAATGAGTCTTGACCTCTACACCCGTCAATGTTCGGTGGGGATAACAGCCGAACAGCTTGGCATATGTGCGGCAACCATAGCCAACGGAGGCATTAACCCCGTCACAAAAAAAGAAGTTTTTGCACGTGAACTCGCACCGAAAATCACGACACTCATTTCTTCTGTAGGATTCTATCAGACCACCGGTGACTGGATGTACACATCCGGAATACCCGCAAAAAGCGGTGTCGGTGGTGGTGTGCTCGGTGTCTTGCCCGGTATATTCGGCATAGCGGCATTCGCACCTCCTTTGGATATTGCTGGAAATTCGGTTAAAGCTCAAGCTGCAGTGAAAGGGATCATGAGCAAACTCGGTCTTGGTGTATTCAATGGAGATACAGTAACTGTAACAGACTGATATTAAGAAGCTATTAAAAAATTCCACTCAAATTAAAATTAAAGCTATGCAGATTAAAACAGGAAAAGGCTCCATATCACTGATGGTGGTATTAGCCATTTGGTCGCTGTCGCTTGCCGTTGACCTTCCGGGTCTGGCTGTGACACCTATTGAGGGAAGTCTACATACAATCTTCCCGGATGTAACAGATTTCAAAATCCAGTTATTAACCGTCCTCCCGAATGTTGTTATCATTCCGTTCGTGCTTCTATCAGGCAAATTGTCTGAAACACGCCATAAGGTCCTTGTCATTACGGTCGGTACAATACTTTATATAGTAGCCGGAGCATTATCCATATGGTCAAAGAGCTTGAGCATGCTTATATGGATGAGTTGTCTTCTCGGAGCCGGATGTGGTCTCATCCTCCCCTTCTCCACAGGTTTGATAGCAGACGTGTTCACAGGGAAATACCGCACAAAACAGATGGGTATCATTTCAGCAATCGGAAACATTGCGTTGGTTGGTGCTACATTTGTGGTAGGTTTTCTTGCCGCTAAAAGTTGGCACCTGCCATTCCTGGTCTACCTGATTCCGTTGGTATCACTCATACTTATACCATTCCTTAACAAAATTCCGAAAAGCGACTATGGCGAATCTTCCGTCTCAACTGCTTCCGGATCCACCACAGGAAATGCTCAAACAAACGCTTCTGCTGTCCCGGCTGTAGATCCTGATGGTTTCTCAACTGCAGGTCAGACAGTTAAAGACGGTTTCTATCTTGGTAGAACCATCTGGTTATTAATTGCATATTTCTTCTTTGTATTCTCAACTTCTGTTCCCGCGTACTATCTCCCCAATCTTATGCCGGAATATCATATGTCGACTGAAGATGTGTCTGTCGTGACATCAGTTTTTTATGCCGCCATGTTCTTGATCGGTCTCTCCGTGACAAGCGTAATGAAAATCTTTCGTAAAACGACATTCATTGTGGCGACAGCATTGCTTGTCGGAGGATTCTTCCTTTTCTTGGTAACCAAGTCATATGGAGTCTTCATTCTTGCATACGGTATCGTAGGTCTCGGAAACGGTTTGGCACAACCTATATTCTATACGAAAGCAACAGAATTGGTTGTGAGCGACAAGAAAGCTACGCTTGCCCTTGCATACCTTCAGGTTGCAAACTATGTTGCAATTTCGCTCGTACCTGTAATCATCGATCTTTTTGCAGACATATTCAATGCGCACAACAACATTTTCCCATTCATTTTCGTGACAGTTACATCTGCGATAATGCTCGTATTCGTTATTCTGCGCGTTAAACACTTCACATTCGGCATCAAGCCTTATTATTATCAAGAATCATAAAAAAGCATAGTCATGGAAAAACCCAAAATTCTGATTATATACACAGGTGGAACCATCGGAATGATAAAGACTCCGCAAGGTCTTCAGCCATTTGATTTCTCACATCTGATGTCTAATGTACCCAAATTGGGAAACCTTGGATATGATATAGACAGTGTGCAATTCAAGACTCCTATCGATTCATCAAACATGAATCCGACATATTGGGGAATGATTGTTAAAGACATAGCTGACAATTATGACAAGTACGACGGTTTCGTGGTGCTTCACGGCACAGATACGATGGCATATACCGCATCCGCCCTTGCATTCATGCTTCGCAACCTCCGCAAACCGGTAGTGATAACAGGCAGTCAGCTCCCCATAGGAGATGTGCGTGAAGACGGCACACAGAACCTGATATCTGCCGTTGAGGTCGCTGCGGCAAAAGATGAAACAGGAGAACCCATGATTCAGGAAGTAGTCATTTCATTTCAGGATTATATTGTTCGTGGATGCCGTTCTACCAAATTTACGTCCACCGGCTTCCATGCGTTCAAAAGCTTCAATTATCCGGACCTCGGCACGATTGACCTTCACATAAACTACAATCGTCCCTTCCTTATGCGACATGACGAAAACCTGCCTTTGGAACCGTTTTACGCAATGGATACCAATATCCTTGTACTTTGGCTATATCCGGGTATAAACGAGAATGTAGTGAAAGCACAACTTGCAACTCCCGGGGTAAAGGCGGTAGTGTTACGGACATTTGGCGCAGGCAATGCCCCGACGGAAAAATGGTTTCTCGATGCCCTTTCTGAAGCGGTGAAACGCGGATTGATAGTCTACAACGTCACGCAATGTGCAAATGGAGGTGATGAGCAGAAGCGATATTACACAGGCGACATGCTCGCCAATGCCGGAGTCATTTCCGGATATGACATCACCGTGGAAGCTGCGGTTGCCAAATTAATGTATCTTTTAGGAAGCGGACTTGCCAAAGATCAGGTAATAAATTATCTTGGAGTGTCAATGACCGGAGAGATATCTGAATAATCCAATTCTCATTGCGTTACTTAAATATAAAGCGGAGATCACACATGCGATCTTCGCTTTATATTATTTATAAGGGAACAATGAAACGTCTCAAAAATTCGTCAAATCTATTGATTTGTTGTTGTTTTATTGTTAAATTTGCATATTATGGATTTTAAACTTACTTCCGAATATAAACCTACAGGAGACCAACCTGAAGCTATCGCTGAATTAGTTGAGGGTGTGAATCAAGGAATGAGTCATCAGACACTTCTCGGCGTTACCGGTAGTGGCAAAACTTTCACTATGGCTAACGTAATCCAGCAGGTGAAGCGTCCCACTCTTATCCTTTCTCATAATAAGACCTTGGCAGCTCAGTTATATTCCGAATTTAAAAATTTCTTCCCGGAAAATTCTGTTCAGTATTTCGTCAGCTATTATGATTATTACCAGCCGGAAGCCTATATACCCTCTTCCGATAAGTATATTGAAAAAGACCTGATGATCAATGCGCAGATAGAGAAACTTAGGCTCTCAACCGTAGCGGCATTATTGTCAGGCAGACGCGATGTGGTGGTAGTATCGAGCGTGAGTTGCATTTATGGTATGGGCAATCCTCAGGATTTTGCACAAACCGTGGTTCATATCAATCGTGGCGACAGGATTTCACGTAATGCCTTTCTGCGTAAACTTGTAGATTCCCTTTATAGCCGCACCGAAATTGAACTCAGAAGCGGACAATTCAGGGTAAAAGGTGATACTGTAGACATTCTATTGTCTTTTGAAGACATTCAATTGCGGGTTGTTTTCTGGGGAGATGAGATCGAAAGTATACAGACCGTGGATCCGGAATCAGGAGTAATGCTCACCGAGTTGGATGGTTTTAATATTTACCCGGCAAATATATTCGTGTCGTCTAAAGAAAATACGGCGCGTGCAATAGATCAAATTGCGGTAGACCTTGGTTCTCAATGTGAGTTTTTCAGGAACGAGGGGAAGATCCTTGAAGCTGAACGACTTCGGGAGCGTGTCACTTATGATCTTGAAATGATAAAGGAACTTGGGCATTGTAGCGGCATCGAGAATTATTCAAGATATTTCGACGGCAGGGAACCAGGGATGCGTCCTTTCTGCCTTCTTGACTATTTCCCCAAAGACTACATTACGATAATAGATGAAAGCCATGTTACATTACCTCAAATCAGGGGCATGAACGGAGGTGACCTTTCCCGCAAGATGAATCTTGTGGAATATGGATTCCGTTTGCCGGCGGCTATAGACAACAGGCCTTTGAAATTCGACGAGTTTGAAACAATGACTAACCAGGCAATATATGTAAGCGCTACCCCCGGAGACTATGAGCTGCAACAGACAGAAGGCATATTTACAGAGCAAGTGATCCGCCCTACCGGACTTCTTGATCCTGAAATAGAGATCCGCCCTACCATTAATCAGATAGACGACCTGATGGAGCAGATCCGCCAACGTATCGATGCGGATGAACGCACACTTGTGACAACCCTCACCAAGCGGATGGCTGAAGAGCTCAACGATCATTTGATAAAATGGGGAGTAAGCAGCGCGTATATACACAGCGATGTAGATACGCTTGAACGGATAAGGATTCTTGAAGACCTGCGTCAAGGTGTATATGATGTCCTTATTGGAGTCAATCTTCTCCGAGAAGGTCTGGACCTTCCTCAGGTGAGCCTTGTGGCAATCCTTGATGCCGACAAGGAAGGATTCCTTAGAAACCACAGGTCATTGACTCAGACTGCCGGACGCGCGGCACGTAACGTACATGGCAAAGTCATAATGTATGCCGACAAGATCACTGACAGCATGCAGCACACCATAGATGAAACCGACCGCCGCCGTAAAAAACAGATGCTTTATAACGAGGAACATGGAATCACCCCCACTCCTATCATAAAGAAATCCGGAAATGACCTGATTGAGATCTATGAATCGTCCGACAAGAAAACCGATACATATAAAGGGACACAAAAAAATACGGCTCATTCCAAGAGTGTCAACAAAGCTTCCGTTTCCAAACCATATTATGAAGAGGAACATGTTGTTGACATCGCGGCAGATCCGGTTATCGCATATATGGCTCCGGAGGAATTAAGCGTTCAGATTGACAAACTCAATGCCCGTATGGTCGCTGCGGCAAAACGGACAGACTTCATAGAAGCGGCTCAACTTAGGGACGAGATGCTCAAGCTTAAAGACAGGCTGGATTCAATAAAAGCAAAAAATGAAGTTGTTTAAACTAATTTTTATGGTAAGATTTAATAAGACTTTGGAGCAGGTTTGCCCCAAAGGTTAATAAAGATTGCCATAATGTTTACAATTCTTCAGATTTTTTATATAAGTATGACTCGCAAATTAGTTTAAACAACTTCAATTAATGTCACGATGACAAAAGAATCTAAAATTACCAAACAAGGGTCGGAATATTTTTTACAATTACCCCCTAAGAGGATGTACCTTCCCACCTCGCGGGATGAAATGAATGATCTCGGCTGGGAACAGGCAGACATTATATTATTTTCGGGTGATGCTTATGTAGATCATCCATCTTTCGGTGCGGCTGTAATAGGTCGGGTATTACAGAAAGCCGGATACAAGGTTGCAATCGTTCCGCAACCAAACTGGCGGGATGATCTCCGCGATTTCAAGAAACTGGGGAAACCTCGACTATTTTTCGGAGTCTCGGCAGGAGCCATGGACTCTATGGTGAACCATTACACAGCAAACCGCCGGCTGCGGCACGATGATGCCTATACGCCAGGTGGTAGACATGGAATGCGCCCCGATTATCCGACCATAGTATATTCGAACATATTAAAAGAATTATATCCCGATGTCCCGGTTATAGCAGGAGGAATAGAGGCTTCGTTAAGACGAGTCTCTCATTATGATTACTGGCTTGACCGCCTGCGCCCTTCCATCCTTGCCGAATGCAATGCCGACATGATCATTTATGGCATGGGTGAGCGCCCGGTTGTGGAGTTGGCGAAACGCATAGAAAACGGAGACAATATTTCAACAATCAACGATATACCGCAGACTGTCTTTTTCTCACAAGCAGAACCGGAAGAAAAAGATATTGTGCTGAATAGTTTTGAAGATTGTGTGAAAAATAAAAAATTACAGTCTCTGAATTTTAAACATATCGAGGAAGAATCCAATAAGTATCATGGAAGTGTAATCTGGCAAAAGACTGGAGACAGAATGGTAAGGATCAATCCAATGTATCCCCCTATGACGACAGCCGAAATGGATGCCTCATTCGATCTCCCTTACACCCGCATGCCCCATCCCCGATATCGGGGAAAACATATCCCGGCATACGACATGATACGCCATTCGGTCAATATGCACAGGGGCTGTTTCGGAGGCTGCGCATTTTGCACCATATCTGCGCATCAAGGAAAATTCATAGCATCACGCTCCAAGAAATCAATATTGGCGGAAGTCAGAAAAATATGCACCATGCCGGACTTCAAAGGGTACATATCAGATTTGGGAGGTCCCTCCGCCAATATGTATGCCATGGGAGGTCTTGATAAAAAAATATGCGAGAAATGCGTGCGTCCTTCATGCCTGCATCCTAAACCGTGTCCGAATCTGAACAATGATCACACACCTTTGCTTGAGATCTATCATGAAGTAGATTCAATCAAGGAAATAAAGAAATCGTTCATTGGAAGCGGTGTCAGATATGACCTTGCAATGGCTACACCGAAAACGGAAAAATGTGCTATCGCAAATCGCCAATATCTTTCTGAATTAATTTCAGATCATGTCAGTGGCAGGTTGAAGGTTGCTCCTGAACACACTTCTGATGTAGTGCTGAATGTAATGCGGAAACCTTCTTTTGAAGTTTTCCGAAGATTCAAAAACATTTTTGACAACACTAATCGCAAACATGATCTGCGGCAGCAACTGATTCCCTATTTCATCTCTTCTCATCCCGGATGTAGAGAGGAAGACATGGCAGAATTGGCAGGAATAACCAAGGAGTTGGATTTCCATCTTGAGCAAGTGCAGGATTTTACACCAACCCCGATGACTGTTGCCACTGAGATTTATTATTCCGGTTATCATCCTTATACCGGTGAAAAAATTTTCACTGCCAAAACGGAACGGGAAAAACTTGCGCAACGACAATTCTTTTTTTGGTATAAGCCGGAGACAAGGAAACAGATAACTGACTCTCTGCGACGCCTGCATCGTCCGGACCTCATTGATGCGCTATATCCTCATAAGGAACAGAAATATGGAAGCAGGTCAAGCTTTTCACGGCCTGCATATAGATCCGGCAATAAGAAAACTAAACTTAAAAATAAATAATTAGTAATATGAACAAATTCAAAATCACGATGAGTGCAATTGTTGCATTATCGGCTTTAGGAAGCTGTAGCAAAGGCGAGGCTGACGAGACTATAATTGAAAAGCCGGAGATCACAATCACCGATGGCATGATGACTCCCGAAGTTCTTGAAGCTTTTGGACGAATCTCCGAAGCTACTCCGTCTCCCGACGGAACAAAAGTTATCTTCACCCTTACGTATGAAGACATTCAACTTAACAAGGGCAATTCCGAAATCTATATCATGAATGCCGATGGTAAGGATATGAAACGTCTTACAAAAACGGCTGCTTCCGAAAGTAATCTTCAATGGATTGAGAATGGAAAGAAAATAGCTTTCCTGCGACATGACAAGGAAACAGACGCGATGCAGATCTTCAGCATCAATGCTGACGGGTCAGGAGAAAAACGTCTGTCAAACGAAGCAAACGGTATCGAGTGTTTCAAAATAAGTCCTGACGGAAAGCATGTGGTATTCGCCTCGGCGATTGACGATTATAATAAAAACGATAAAGAACTCTTTAAAGACCTTCCCAAAACCACAGGACGAGTAATTGATGACCTCGGATATAAGCATTGGGATGAATGGGTGAAAAAGATCCCCCATCCTTTCATCGCAGATTTTGATGGTGAAGTTAAAAACGCAAAAGACATTATGGCTGGGGAACCTTTCGAATGCCCGATGCGCCCCTTTGGTGGTGCCGAATCTTTTGCATGGAGCCCAGACGGTTCTAAACTTGTATATGTGAGCCGCAAATACAAGGGGATGGAATATGTATTCTCAACCGATTCAAACCTTTACCTTTACGATCTTAAATCGGGCAACACTGAGCAGCTCACTGGCGAAGGCTTCCCGGGATACGACACCGACCCTGTTTTTTCACCTGACGGAAATAGCCTTGCCTGGCTCTCAATGCCGACAGCCAAATATGAGAGCGACAAGAAACGCCTCATGATAATGGATATGAAAAGCCGTAATACCCGTGACCTTACAGAAAACTGGGACTACTGGCCCGAACAGATCGCATGGGCAAAAAATGGCAATTCAATCTGGTTTACCGGTTATTATCAAGGCGTGTCTCCCGTATTTACCATTGACGTGAACACTTGTGCGATCGATACAATTGCAAACGGGCAATTCGACTATGTCGGTGTTTCCCCCGTATCTGATAACGCGGCGATAGCTATGCGTCATTCCATGCGTGAACCTAATGAAATATTCCAGATCGGAAGAGCACACGTCTGAACTCCAGTCACGCGATAGTATCT
>CASBHZ010000024.1 GCA_949123685.1 uncultured Bacteroidales bacterium
ATCACCTCCTTGTATACGTCCGAGATTGAATCAATGTTTTTTAATTCTCCTTTCCCTCGAAGGAAGCTCACACATTCATTTCTTACACATCGGTAGATATATGAGTTGAAATGTTCAATCTCTGCACCCGACGAGATAGCTTGCCAAGCCTTCATGAAAGTATCCTCCACAATGTCCTCCGCATCGTCGGCATTATCAACGATACGGAGTGCGTACATACCCAATGGCAAATACAGTCGTCTGAAATATGTCTCAAATTCTCTCGAAGTAATCATTGTGTCATTATCGATAGGCTATACGGCCTCAATATAAAAGACGCAATACCCTTGAAAAAGTCCTATGAAAGAAATAAATAATTACCGTCTTGGAAAATTCAGAGAATGTAGTAGAATCCCAATTATATTCTAATTAAATTTAGGTTAGGATTATTTGTTTTTGTTTATCTTCTCCTCTACCAAACGAATACGTGCTTGAAGTTCCTCAGCAGAAGGTAATAGATTCGTTTCATTAATGGTATTGACATTGTCATAAGAAGCCACTCCCATCGGTGTATGTACGCCCCTGAACGCCCAACGTACCTCAGTCTCATCCTTGTCACTGCATATCAGCAATCCGATGGTTGGATTATCATCGGGTCCTTTCAATAATTCATCGACTGCACTTACATAATAGTTGAGTTTACCTGCAAATTCCGGTTCAAATGGCCTTACTTTGAGTTCTACAACCACATATGCTTTCAGTTTGATATGATAGAATAACATATCAATACGTCGGCTACGGCCATTGACGATAAACTCTTTCTGCCGACCAACAAAAGCAAATCCGGTTCCAAGTTCGAGAAGAAAACGGGTGATGTTCTGCTCAAGAGCTGTTTCCAACTGTTCTTCCTGATAATTCTCAGGGACTGTCACAAAACTGAAATCGTAGTTGTCTTTAGTAATTTCCTGCGCAAGTCGGCTTTGCGCTTCCGGCAGGTATTTTGGAAAGTTTGAGATGGCTTTGCCTTGCTTCTCATATAATTTGGCCTTCATTGAATTTGCCAACGTTTGACGGCTCCATCCTCTTGTTACGCATTCTTTTAGATAGAAAATGGCTTCGTCTAACGATTCGCATCCGGTTACAATGTCTGTCTGATGACGCCATGGCACAAGTCCGAGAATCATTGGCAAACTATCTTCGTTCAATTCTGCCCCAACCTGTGGCAGCTTTATTAATGATTGGATTTCAGCATTTTGCAATTCTGCCCCAAGTTGGGGCAGTTTTTCGGATGCTTCAGATGTGGAGAAAAACAAATACCATTGTTTCATCCTCCACATATTGCGGCTACTGAATCCTTTTTCAGTAGGGAAAGCATCTTGCAAGTCAAAGCTAAGTTGCTCAACAACTCCTGAGCCCCAACGTTCCTCTGCTTTCCGTATTACAAGGTCACGTCCAATGCTCCAGTTGAATTGCAATTTTTCATAATTAACCTTTAGAGCCGCTTTTATCTGAGCCTCCCTATATCGCTTTATTATATCAGAAAGCCATGATGAGTAATCAGAGTCAATTCTGAAATCCTTAACTCTTACGATATATGGGGTGTCTTTTGTCTTATCCATATGCAAAATTAGCAAATTATTCTGATTCTCAGAAATTAATCTCTGTCAATCAAGGAGATTGACCAATTCTTTCTTGATGTCTTCGTCGATGTCTCGGTAGCGGGCGAAGGCCTTGCTACCTTCCTTGTGACCGGACAATGCTCCGACAAGGCTTGGGTCTTTAACCTTCTTATAGAGGTTGCCGACGAATGTACGCCGTGCCATGTGGCTGCTCGCTATTTCATTCAGCGGTTTACGCTCCTCTTCGCCGGTCTTGGGATTGAGGACAGTGACAACACGTGTGATACCGCAAAGTGTAAAAATATCCTTGATTGCCTGATTGTATTTCTGTGTGCTGATGAATGGGAACAATCGACCCTTCTCATCCACTCCTTTGTATTTCCTGACAAGAGCCTTTGCACGACTGTTCAGTGGCACACGCACAACCTCCGGTCGCTCTCCCTTTGTCTTGTTGGGCATATACTCTACCGCGCCATTGATAATGTTTTCGGGTGTCAGTTCCATAAGGTCAGACACTCGGCAACCGATAAGGCATTGGAAGATGAAAATATCGCGTTGCACCTCCATCGATTTCTTGAATGAAAAATCGCGGTCAGCAATTTTGTCACGTTCCTCCAATGTGATGTAATACGGCACACCATATTTCTCAGCGCCGATACTTGTGCAGGAGGCAAACGGAGTGCGAGTGATGTATCCACGCTTCACACACCAGTTGAAGAAAGCACGAAGCCGTTTCATAATGGCAATTACGGCATTGTGGCCACGCTGCTCCGGCTTGCGAGGCTTGCGCTTTGTCTCCACAACATCTGATGCGTCCTTATATATGGATGGATATTTCTCATAGATTCTGGGCTCATCAATGACAAACTGCTTGAAATCGTCAACCATCGCCCCGTTAAAATCTTCGAGAGTCAACTGAAATTTCTGCCGGGTTGATTTTCGCTTGTATTTCTCATATCTATCCAACAGCCGGGCCAACACTTTATAGTGGCTTGACAGTTTTGTACCATCCTGTGTGGTGTCAAGATATTCATTGAAGGTATCGAAGAAACTGCGGCTGACAGGTACCGTCTCAAACAATTCCGGATGATTATGACGCATTATGGCGTCCTCAAAGAATTCCTTGTTGAGTTGATTTGCAGGTGTGTTTACGCTGAGAGAGATCAATCTGCACTCCAATGATGAGAGATTGTCACTGATAATTTGTAATTTTGCAAGCGTCTTGCGGTCGGCACGCGGCATGATAAATTTGCCGTCTCTGAATCGGGAGGGTTCGATAAACACACCGCTTCTGAGACGCAGACGCAATTCGCGTGACACGGTAAGACGGAGCATGATTTCAGACTCACCGTTGCCATTTACTTTCGAGGAAAGAGACTTTGTGATTGTAGCCATAAGGAGAGGGGTTAAAAGTTATGGTACAAAATTAATCAAAATTGTCCACGCACACAAATTTCTGTCCACGGATTGTCCACATCTTTTGCGCCTACTTGCGTCTGCTTGATATAGAGGCGCTATTCGCAAATACTCAAACCAAGTTATAATATGCTGATATTCAAGATATATAAAATATTGTCGTTTGAATATTCATATTCATCCAAATTCAACGCGATTCACTATTTTGACTCCGAGTGGGACCACTCATAGCGAAAGCAAAATGAAGAAAAGTTCTGAAAATCAGTGATTTTCGGAACTTTTCTTTTTAGTCCACCACGGCAAAATCCGGCAAAATGAGGCATTTCGCGTTGGACTAAATATTGGACTTAAAAAAATCCCGAAAAAGTCCAACGGATAGCGGATAACTCACAGACACAATACTGATTGCAAGTAATCAACTCCAAGAGCGTTAAGAACACGGAGTGAATGAAAAAGTCTAAGCAGGTACAGCGAAGCATCCGGCTCCTGCGTTCATCCACTCGGTGTTTAGCCCTCTCTGAAAAATCGGGATAGCGGCAGGTTGAGTGCCAGACCTGTCCCAAACGATGCAGACGGCTATCCCTCATGTTTTTATGATTGCCTGCAACGACAATGCCCAACCGTCAAGCTTCTCGCAGTTAAGTGTTTGAATTGAACTTTGAATTGAATCGAAACTGTATCTGAATTTGCTTATCCAGACGCCTATATATCAGAAATATTTCGTAAATTTGCATTTGTTACAACGTTAGACATGGAGACTCCCGAAACTTTCAGCCTTGAATTGCTGACGACATATAAAGAGAATTCCCGGCTTGAGGTAAAGTCAGCTCGTGGCGGTCTGCCCAGCTCTTTATGGGAATCATATTCCGCTTTCGCCAATAGCGAGGGCGGTGTGATCGTGCTGGGAGTCAACGAGAAGGAGCATGGGAGGCTTGTAGTTGAGGGCCTTGCGGATGTTCATAAGACTCTGAAGGATTTCTGGAACACGGTCAACAACCGCCAGAAGGTGAGTTGCAATATCCTGACCAACAGCATGGCTGTCCCCGAGAAACTCGAAGGAAAGGATGTGATTGTGATTTATGTGCCACGCGCAGAGCGCACATCTCGACCTGTGTATATAGGTTCTGACCCTCGAACCGGCACATATCGTCGTAACTTTGAAGGCGACTATCATTGTTCTCTCGAAGAGGTATCGCTAATGATAAGAGATTCGGCGCTCGTGACTGATGACAACAAACTGCTTACCGACCTCGATGTGTCGGTGTTCTGCCAGGACACCATCAGGTCATACCGCAATATCTTCAAGCTGATTCGTCAGAACCATCTGTGGAATAGGGAGGACGACGCTATGTTCCTGCGCCGCATCGGTGCGGTGCGCGAGGACAAGGATACTGGCAAGTTTCATCCTACGGTAGCCGGTCTGCTGATGTTCGGCTACGAGTATGAGATTACCGCTGTTTTCCCGAATTATTTCCTAGATTATCAGGAGAACCGTACCAACGGCATCTATGCCCGCTGGACCGACCGCATCACGTCGCAGTCGGGTGATTGGAGCGGCAACGTGTTTGACTTCATCCTGAGAGTGATTCCCAAATTACAGGCAGACCTAAAAGTTCCGTTCATGTTCAAGGGCAACCAATTGAATGAAGATACTCCATTGCATAAGACGGTGCGCGAGGCAACGGTAAACATGCTTGCCAACGCAGACTTCTACGGGCATCGTGGCGTGGTGGTGCAGAAAAATGCCGAAGGTTATAGGTTTGCCAATCCCGGCAGTATGCGAGTGTCCTTGACCGAGGCTTTGCAGGACAGCGCATCGGACCCTCGCAACGGTGTAATGATGAAGATGCTTGCTATGGTAAAGTATGGCGAACGTGCCGGAAGCGGTCTTCAGGGAATCTTCAAGACATGGCAGAGCGTATATCATTGTGCGCCCAAGTTGGAAGTGACAACCTCCGGGGGAGTTGACCGCACGACGCTCATTCTCGGTTTTGAGGGACACCAGCCCGACATTGAAGCGATGAAACTTCTCTACGACCATCCCGATGAACTTATCGAGGCTGACAGTATCCAAAAAAGTAAGGGAGAAAGTAAGGGAGAAATCAGCAATGATGCTCAAAATTCATCCGGAAGTAAGGGAGAAAGTAAGGGAGAAATCAGCAATGATGCTCAAAATTCATCCGGAAGTAAGGGAGAAAATAATAAATCGAAGATTATATCCCTTTTAATTGGTAATGGAAAACTGACACTGCCAGAACTTGCAGAGAAACTAAATTTGTCTATCGGTGGTGTCGAGAAAATTGTAAGACAGTTAAAGAAAGAAGGTATTTTATTTCGGAAAGGCTCAACCAAAGCCGGTGAGTGGATTGTGGAAGAAGGAATATAATCCAAGGAATTTTTTAACAAATAACAAGCTGCTTGTATGGTTTATTCAGACAGATGCCGGTGGCATGGACGTGCCCCTATCTGAGCATTCTACGGAAGTCCAGTGGGGAACAGCCGGTATGCCGCCTGAAGATGATACAGAAATGATACGGAGTGTTGAATCCCACTTCAAATGCGATTTCCCGGCTTGTCATGTCGGTATTGGCAAGCAGGTTCCTTGCTCCGCTGGATACGAAGGTTCTCCTTGTACCGTGACGGGGACATGCCGGTGTAAACCTTGAATATCTTGCGGAACCACGAATAGCTCATATTCACCATGGCGGCAACATCTTCCGGGCTCAGATCGGTGTTGTAGTTGTCCATGATTATCCCCTTCGCCTTGTTTATCTGCCGTGTCGCCCCTGCATTCACGATTCCTGCCGACTGGCTGCGTGAATACGCATATCCAAGAAGCATATGCACAATGCCAGACATGATCTGCTACGACCCTATCGCCTGGTTCTGCGCTATACGGAGCGCTTGTTCGTAGAGCATGACGATGTCATCGCTGATACCTGTGGTCACGACGGGTTCGTCAAGGGCGAAAAATCCGGCTCTGAGCAGGCTGTCCACATGCGTGCCGCTGAAACCGATCCAGTACTCATGCCATCCTGTCCTGATATCGGGGGAGTAGCTATGCCACTCTCCCGGAAAAAGTATTATCATCTGCCCGCCGTGAATCCTTGTCGACTCCTTGTGAGCGGAAACAAAGGAACCCTGCCCTTCATGGATGTATATAAGCTGGTACTCATCAACCAATATACGTCCATTTTCGAGCGTGAATGAATAGTCGAACGGATGGTTGGACTGCGGGTATGGACTGTGCGGCTTTATGCGCTGGTTGCCGATGGTGCTGACCGTCGTGCCCCACTTCGCATCCTGCCCGTTGGGCGAAAGGTATTTTACGCTGTCATCTGCAGGCATGTCTAATTAAAGGGCAACGGGGTTACGAAGTGATGTTTTCCTGAGCATAGACCGACACTTTCTCCGGTGACGGGATTGATGTAAGTGGCGGTGGTATTGACAGGCACCGTGATGTCAATGCTGAATACGCCGTCGTCTTTCTTCCATGCCGATTCCACCTGTCCGTAAACGCTGTTATAGGACGCCGTGACGAACTTAAGGTCACCAACCGGAGAGGGAGCCACAAAGAAGTGTTTGAATCCGGGAGCCTCTATGTCAGGCCTGATTCCGGCAAGCGATTCATAAAACCACTCCTCAATCTGTCCCATCATAAAATGATTCCATGACATGCCCTTGCGGGGATCCCACTGCTCTGTCAGAGTCGTCACCCCGAGCGCAATCTGGAAGCCGTAGCCAGGGATGTCGTAGTGATTGTGCATTCGGTACATGACGTCGTCCAGACCATTATCCGCCAAGGCTCTATAAAAAAAGCTTTGTTATAAGACATATTTTGTCATATAACATATAATGACTAATTTTACAGCGCAGTCCCGGTAGTTCCTCTCCCTGTTTTCAGATGCAGGTGAAGAATCCGGGTTTTTATTTCCACAAAATTAGCAAATATATTTCACATGATATGCAAAAACGACATGAAACAGACAGTCACATTCTTATTCATGTGCCTTGTGGCGATAGGCGCAATGGCACAGACAGTCGCACCTACAGCTGACCTCGAAGTCAGTTACAACTATAAGCATTTCCACCGTCGGGGGAGTGAACAGAATCACCAAATGATTTTACTTGCCAATACCACATATTCGAAATTCTACAATCCTATCACTGAGTATCTTGATTCTTTGGAATCAACGCCGGAGGGAAGGGACACATATAATCAGATGAAAATGGCTGCATTCACTTCCGGTAAGATAAAAGATGTTCCCAAACGCGCTGTTCCTATGTATATATTCAAAAACAAGGACGGCAATACGGAAGTATTTGATGGGAATATTACTTCAATGTTCCGATATACAGAGCCTTACGAGGCTCAGACATGGGAAATAGGCGATTCGACAAAGAATATTCTTGGATATGAGTGCCTTATGGCAAGTTCCGACTACCATGGCAGACACTGGACCGTATGGTTCACCCCTGACATTCCGATTCAAGATGGGCCATGGAAACTCACCGGTCTACCAGGCTTGATTCTTGAAGCACAGGAAGAATCCGGACAACATCACTTCATAGCTACCGGAATAAATGCTACAACAAAGCCGATAACACCAAACCTCGGTGCCGACAATTATGAAAAGACCGACCGAATTTCTATGCTGAAAGCACTCCGAAAGTTTGAAGATAATCCAATCGCCGGATTAAGTGCTTCATTAGGTACAAGCATCAAGGCTCACGGAAAAATAAAGATTGATAAAACACTCGATTTCCTTGAAACTGACTATCGGTAAACCGTCAATTTTCGATAATAAACAGATACCCTCGGCAGCTTCGCATTGTTGAATCATTATTGCTCATTTAGCACTCAATCTGTGAAACAACAAGATACCACCAAGGGGCACTCATACCCTCAGGACATAAAAATAGTGGTGCATGTTAAAACAATGAAGCCTGTGTTGATTACACAGGCTTCATTGTTTAAATCAGATCACAACTGCAATCGAAACTATTTATATAGACCTTTAATAAAGGTACTTACCGGCAGCCAAAGAGAGACGTATCCATTATTCTCTTGAAATACTTTTGCATGGTTACGCAATCCGAAGTTCTTCATTTGATTGTAATTTCCTTCGAATTTTTCGACACCCTGCATTTCACAGATGGACTTATTACCGACTTATATGTTTCCGACATCGGTTTAGATACAAATCTTTACCGTCCGGATGCCAGTAATCCGCCCGGCGCGCCCTCTTACGGTCATGTCTGATCAACCTGAATGAGCATTTAGCGTTATCTGTCTCATAAGAATCATATATGATGTCTGAATAACCGAAGTCGGTCAGTATGCCGATCCTATCGCCACTGCGCGTCATAAAGAAGATAGTAGGTGATTCTTCGGTTATCAGTTCATCCTCATAGATTTCATCAGCGATAGGAGGCATTACTGTCTCCAGTTTTATTAATCCGAATGTATGTTTATCGTTAATCTTTATACAAGGCGACAAGACCGACATGGCACCCCATTTCA
This sequence comes from uncultured Bacteroidales bacterium, assembly GCA_949123685.1. Next base: position 8,539 of record CASBHZ010000024.1, read on the forward strand.
TCGTCGCTTTATCCTGTACGAAAAATAGGCTACGTCCCCATCGTTCCGGAACAATTGCGTTATACTGAAAATCAGTCATCATTATCGGCCGTATAGACAGAGACACCAATGCCCATGCTTCGCCATTTGAGACAGGAATAAAATCCGGCTTATTATTTATGGCATCGAATTGGGTAAATACATCTGCAAAACAGTTTGGCAACAACTGTTCACCCGTCGGTGAAATCAGCCCGACAAATTTATTATCACCCGTTTTTTCAGGACGCCAATCATATTGCGTTTCATAAAGCTCAAGTTTGCGATATTTACTCTTAGATTCTTTATCCTGACAAAAACAGAGTTTTCCTTCTTCAGCCTTTAACTGCAGATATTCTAACGTATCATCCCGTGTCGGTATAGCCAGCTTATTGGTATTTTGATAGCAGACATGCCAATAATTGAGATGTTCATAATAATCCTTTTGCCCGACATCGGTTGTTACCGGATAGACAATACGTCCGTAAATGTTTTGATATCCCACGACTCAATTTTTAACGTTAAAAATGTCTATAACCGAAAACAGGCATTTAATTAAATCAGCAAGGGGGTAGACATTTCATTCCTCTGCTGTTCAATACTTTAGAAGCTGTTTAAATGAGATTTTTAATTGACCGGAATAAGGGTTGTAATGCTGTCTTGGTTATCTAATGCTTTAAAATCTATCTCTCCCTTATAATTCACCGAGCCAATGACCTTTCCCCCATTTGTTAAAGAGAAACCGGAAAAATACACTACTCCATTTATGTTATCAATAGAGTGTTCAATTACCTGCACATCTGTCAGAGGATATTCATTAAATTGATTATCTTCAAAATTCAGATATTGTATTTTTTCCTGTCCGATTCCAAACCAGCCTTTTCCTTTAATTTTATCATGTGTAAAATAAACAGAAAAATCATTGGGCAAAACCACCGGATACATCTCATTGTTGTTTCCGGAGAATTCGTAGTATTGGGTTCCAATAGAAGGTGATTTACATCTAAATACAACGGATTGTCTTATGGGATTAAACATTACCAAGTCTTCAATCTTCACATCACCGGAGTTTATAAAAGGAAAATCCATCAACTCATAAGTCAACTCGGATGTACCGTCATGAATTCCTATAGTGAACAATTGCGATTTCTCCGGGTTAAACAAAAAGAAAGAATCATTTAACACAAACATCTCTTGCCACCTATCCCTATTTTCATCCACCTGATAATACTTTCCGTCAGCAGTCCTTATTCGCCACATATCCATTGAATTTGACCAATAGGCAACATTCCCCAATTGGTCAAATTCAACCTTGCTTATATCTACCTCTTCACCTTCTGCCTTTACAGGAATAATCTTTATTCTATCAGGATTGGAATAATCCATAATCAATATCTCCAAATGAGTCAGGATAAGATATTTCGTAGGAGACATTTCGTAACATTGTGTAATATCTTCACCATATATAGGTGATGACCACTGATCATATACATTCCACAAGTATGATTTTCCTGTCTTTACGTCCAACAGACGTGTGCGATTAAGCTCTTGACACTTGGCATAAAGTTCTTTACCTTCCGGTTCCAAGTAAATTTCATCATAATCTCCGTCATAAAAATCTTGTGGATCAAATTGAGGGCGAACGAGCAGATGTTTGTTTGAGAGCCTTTTAAGGTAAAAACCGACATCCAAAGGCATCCCATCTGCATCTTGAAGAACTACACGGTCTTCGTCATTATTGAATGTTAATTTAAAATAGCCATCTCCATTTGCATTGCTGCGAGATTGAACGGATGATTTTTGATATATCAATTTTGCATCCGTAGTGTTCATCGTTAGAGATGTATTCAACATGCTGTTGAGTTTCTTCCGGTCTACACTCCCATTGCTGCACGCAATAAATCCGACAAGCATTGCAGCTAAAAAGAATGTGGCTGCACACATTTTGAAAAATTTTTCCATCTGCACTAAATGCCTTTAGTCTTCCCAGCCCACGAAGAAGATTTTACTTGAAATACGAAAAGCGTGAGGACTGCTAACTTATTTCAAGAGATGGGCGTCTGGAAATGCCTTGAACTAAAACAAGCAACAGTCTCCCACGCCATATACATGACGAGAGAGATGTCAACTCATTCCCGTTCGTAAGTTTTCCAGACTTTATCTCTGAGAATCAGTTAAACACTTTCGTGTATTCTTTATTCCGCGATGTCTGCCGCATTTGCGACAACACAAAATTACGAAATATTCTCCACACGACCAACCGCAATGATTGGGAAACTGTTGCTTACACTTAAAAATCAGCTAATCCGGCAAGATTCCCCACTACCGATGTAGCTTTTGCCTTGACATTCACTGCAATTAATGTAGCTTTTGCCTGTTGTCCATCTAATGATTCATCCCAAGCAAATCCCTGACAAATGTCTATATCCGAAGACATGCATTTTATTAAATCAGCAAGGGCAGACATTTCATTCCTCTGCTGTTCAACACTTTTTGAAATCCATATATTGAAAAGCATCTTAGAAATACTTTCCACTCCTATCGGCAATTTGCCGACAGCATCCTTAAAAGCATTCGCAATACAACCCTCACCCTCGGCAGAACCTACTACCACATAGTTGGCAGCCTCAGTAGAGAGCGTACTTATAATATCTATAATATCAATATTAATGAAACCGCAAGTATTGATAATCCTGTCAATCTCATCCGTATCACCGATTATCTGATAGTTTTCGTAAGGGAACTTATAGGATTCATTATTTTGAATAGCCTCTTCTACGGCAAGGCTATCCAACAAAGTCCGGTCATCATTCATATATTCAATTCAAAAAAATTATAGTGTTTTTGCAAGATATGAATAAAGATCACTTGTTCATATCATTTAAAAAATTGAAGTAACACTTCATATTGGAGATAGCATTTTTAACAGTTTTTCTTTTGGGCATACATTCTTGCCGGGACAAGACCTTGGAGTCGGTCTTCAATTCGAAGAAAGTTTCTACATGGTCAATTATATATTCAAGCATTTTTTCTCGGCTTTCTTTTTTTGAGAACGAGATTGCTTCTGCAAAAGGATCAAAATCCATGTCGAATATTGGTCTGAACCATGCAACCGAATTACGCAAAGAGTAAAGCACCTTGGCGGCATTTTCATAATCCATATTTAAACTATTCTCAAGCCACCCAACAAATTGTGTATCATAGGGTATACTGAAACTATTAAATTCAGCAGGATCTTTAGCGCCTGTCTTTTCTGCGATGAAAGAGCGATAGTCCAAAAGAGCCCTCCTTGCTCTTTTACTGAACATATCAGGCGTAATTTTAAGATGATAATTCAGCTCATCAATGTATTTGTCAACCAGATCAACAGCAGATTCTTTAGTTATACCACTTCGTATAACGTTCTGAAGCTCCGTATAAAGGGAGAATCCGACAAAATCATAAAGATACACAACTGTATCCACAAGTATATCAGCAAGTTTAGACGCATATTCAGGGGTAACATCTTTATGGATTTTAACCCACTCTTCAAACTCCCAAAAATATGGAGGCCAGACAATTTCATCATCCTCGTATTCGGGTATACTGTTGAAAAACTCTTCAAAAGACATTTCCTCCCAATCATCTACATCAACGATGGTATTATTACTGTTCATTTCATTCATGGCTTCTTAATTTTCCGCAAATTTAAAATAGGCTCTGCTAAAAATCAAGAATCATACCCCGGACTTTTTCGGGATATTAACAATTATACCCATTTATGATACAGACAAATATTTTACGCCATTCTTTCCGCCCCTATAGACAATGCAATGTCGGTCACACGTCTTATAAAATCAGATTTGGCTTCGGTGTAACCGTCCCGGTTATTCCTGAATCTTGGAAGAAGGCTTAGTTTCAGCTGCTCATATTCGCGTGCCGTTTCAATATTGTCTATAAGATAGTCGCGGAAACATATCTCGTCATTGTCTCCGACTGCATGAAAATGAATATGAAACACCCTTGCTGCAAAACCATTCACTGTGTATCCTTTGTTAAAACTCATTCTTGCCGCAGAATTTGACATGCATATATAACCTGCCCCTTCCATCACATCCTTGACTCGCGTCCAATCAATATCCGGCTCAATCTCAACGAGGATGTCAACAATAGGTTTTGCGACAATGCCGGGAACAGCCGTGCTCCCTATATGATTGATCAACGGCGAAAAGCCTGCCAAGACTTTTGACAGACTTTCCATTTCATTTTCCGCCCATCCTTTCCATTGCGGATCATGAGGAGCCAAAACCACAGGAAATAATTCCCACAGCTCTTCCAATGTCATATCCTTAAGAGACTTCATAAATACAAAATTAACAAAAACGAGATAATTAAAAAACAATAAATCAGCACAAAGCAATAACTTAATTGAACAATTTAGCTAATTTTGTAAATGCTTTTAAACACTTTCTTACTTTTTGCTCACGATGATAGCAAACGCAATTGAAACAGAAAGACTCTTATTGAGACCTTGGAACGACAGGGATGCATCGTCTCTTTACAAGTATGCAAGCGATCCGGATGTAGGTACTCCCGCCGGATGGCAGCCACACACATCTTTAGACATGAGCCTTGAAATAATACGCACCGTATTCTCAGCTCCGGAAACATATGCCGTCGTTTGGAAAGAAACCAATGAACCTATCGGCTGCTGCGGAATTGTGCCCCAAGGTTCAAGACTCAGTAGCGAGATCAAAGAAAATGATGCAGAAATAGGCTATTGGCTCGGCAATCCATACTGGGGTAACGGAATCATACCGGAAGCGGTAACGGCACTGATCGAACACGCAAAAAAATCTCTTAACAAAGATACATTCTGGATAGGTTTCTATGACGGAAATGACAAGTCCAGAAGGGTTGCCGAGAAATGCGGTTTCGAATATCACCATACCGAACAATCCGGCTCTCTGAAAGAACATTTTTATAAGAAGCTGTTCAGTAAGTGATCACATTAAACCGGGAAGAATGAAAGTCAACCTAACGATTCATTCCATAATATCCGATAAAAAACGCTACCTGCCACTTTTGCTGTTGGGAGATGAATCGGAAAAAATGATTGACCGATATCTTGACAGAGGAACCCTATACGTCGGGTTTATACTTGATATCCCCGTATCCGTATGCGTTACCATTTTAGAGGACAATGGAGATGTTGAAATCAAGAACCTCGCCGTGCTGCAAGAATACAGACGCAAAGGGATCGGACGCATGATGCTCGAGCACGTTGAGAAACGGAACAGCGGACGAAGCCTCATACTTGGAACAGGCGAAACGCCATCCACCCTGCGTTTTTACAGATCGTGCGGCTATACGTTTTCACATGTCGTTCCCAATTTCTTCAGAGACAATTATGACTCTCCTATAATAGAAGAGGGAGTATTGCTTCGCGACATGATATATCTGCGTAAAGGCTAATACTTATCTTTTTCTTGCCTCGATATTCGGCAGGAAGGCTGTTATGATACCTAACAGGGGCAACAGCGTGCTTATCTGAAATATAAATTCGATACTTGTCTTATCCGCCAGCCAACCGAAAAATGCAGAACCGATGCCTCCCAAACCAAAATTCAATCCGAAAAACAACCCTGCCATCATACCGACCTTGCCGGGTTTCAGTTCCGTGGCGTACACTAATATTGCGGAAAACGCAGATGAAATTACCAGTCCGATTATAACGGCAAGAATTATGGTCAACGTGAAATTTACATAAGGCAAAGCAAGAGCGAAAGGGGCAGCACCCAAGATAGAGCCCCATATCACATATTTCCTTCCGTATTTATCGCCAAGTCCTCCTCCTACAACCGTGCCTATTGCAACCGCCGCAAGAAACGCGAACAGACAAATCTGAGACACCTGAATGTCAACACCGAACTTATTTATCAGGAAAAACGTGAAATAGCTCGTCATGCTTGCCATATAGAAATACTTGGAAAAAGTAAGCACACAAAGAATAAATATTGCCCAATGTATCTTACTTTCAGACAACGACATGACTATCGGGTTGGGCATTACTGTCTTTGTCTTGAGCTTATGAAGTTGAGTTTTATACCATCTTCCCACGGGGAATAACGTAACCCCGGCAACCAGGGCAGCTATGGCAAACCATATTATCGATCCCTGACCGAACGGAATTATGATCATAGCCGCCAGCAATGGACCTATGGCGCTACCCCCGTTCCCGCCTACCTGAAATATAGATTGAGCCAACCCTTTCTTTCCGCCGCCTGCCATCTGCGCTATCCGGGAAGCTTCCGGATGAAATATCGAAGAGCCGCACCCTATGATGCCAACCGCCAGCAATATGAGCGCAAAACCGTTTGCAAAGGAAAGCAATATGATTCCGACAAGCGTGAAGACCATTCCAATCGACAAAGAAAATGGTTGCGGATGCCTGTCGGCATATCGCCCTACAAAAGGCTGCAATATTGAAGACGTCATCTGAAACGCCAACGTGATTATCCCGATCTGCCCGAATGTGAAACCGTACTTGTCCTTAATGACGGGATAAATCGACGGAATAATCGACTGCATCATGTCATTCAGCAGATGGGCGAAACTTATCGCCAATAAAATCGAAAAGATTGTTTCCTCCTGTTTCTTATTTCCTGATTCCAACATATGAACCTGTTAACCTTTAATTTCCAAATCAAGCAAGTATTTCTTTACATCAAGTCCTCCCCCGTAACCTGTCAACGACCTGTCACTGCCGATCACACGGTGACATGGAACAAAAATCGAAATCGGATTCGCTCCGTTCGCATTCGCAACCGCCCTGACAGCTTTCGGCATGCCTATCCGCATGGCATGTTCTCCATAAGTCACCACATTGCCAAACGGAATCGAAAGCAATTCCTTCCATACCTTTTTCTGAAAATCAGTACCGACAAGCAGCAGTGGCACATCAAATTCACGTCTCCTTCCGGCGAAATATTCATCAAGCCTCGAAAATGCCAATTCAATTATCGGAGAAGATCCCTCTTCAAACTCCGCGTTAAGAACTCGTTTCAACCTTCTTTCGATTTGTTCCCCATGTTTCGCCATCTTCCAGTCGCATAGGCATAACTTGTCGCCAAACGAACCGACAACAAGATCCCCGCAAGGTGATTCATATTTCGTATATATAATCTTCATGAATATCGTTTTCACTTACATTGAGACAACAGGAAAGAGGAGGCAAGAGCCACCGATTGAGAGAACGCAGCCTGCTGACCGGCAACGGTTATAAAGAGATGCGTCGTGCCCGGCAACACCTTGTGTGTCACTTTGACCCCTGCCGCCAACAGTTTATCGCACATTTCCTCACCCTGGTCACGCAATATGTCATGGTCTGCATTTATCATCAACACCTCCGGCAATAATGCAAGATGTTCTGCAGAGGCGCAAAATGGAGAGACAAGAAGGGTTTCCGGGTTCATACCATCGAGATATGCTTCATTGAAAGCCTCCATGATACCGCCGTCAAGTCCGAATCCCTTGCCATACATCTTCCATGATAAAGATCCATCATTCCACACCTTTACAACAGGATAGAACAACACCAACGACCTTAACGACGGGACAAAAAAATCATCATGATGATTTTCACTCATCTTTATCATATTTAACGCCACTGCCAACGCAAGATTTCCGCCTGCGCTATCGCCACCTATAGATATCCGCTCCCTGTCAAATCCATACTCTTCCGCATGCTCATACACCCAACCAACTGTCTCAGTACAGAAATTCAAGGCTGCCGGATAAGGATTCTCAGGGGCGAGAGGATATTCCACCGCAAGAACGGCGATACCGGATTCTTTTACCAATTCCGCGCAAAAACGCGAGCAACTGTTTATGCTTCCGAAGCACCAACCTCCTCCGTGCAGGTAAATCAATACCGGGAGTTTGACATCGGTTCTCACCTCCGGTTCATAAATCCGGTATTTCCCGTTTATATCCAACGCCCTTACACCACGGGGGAGTTCCACTGTAACATTTCTGGAAGAACGCACATTTTCAAGTATCGAATTATCTCCCGCAAGCGCCAGCCTTACAGCCTCTTCTTGACGTGACTGCAAACCTTCAGGCATATTTTCTACAAACGCCTTCGCCTGAGCCGTCATCACGCTGTCATTTGCATGATTACAATTATATCCTGAAGATAACGACCCGCCTGACAAAACAGCTGACATAACTAATAAAAACGATATGAATCCTAAAGCACTAACCACAAACTTACTTATATTTACAGGGACAACAATTCAGATGATCATCAATGAATCCGGTTGCCTGAAGAAACGCATAGCATATCGTAGTGCCTACAAACTTAAAGCCTCTTCGTTTCAGATCCTTGCTCATAGCATCCGACACCGGAGACGAAGCCGGCACCGATTTCATGTCAGGAACATCATTGACAATCCTTTTTCCATCTGGAAGGAAAGTCATCACATAATTATAAAAAGATCCGAATTCCTTGACAACCTCATCAAACAGCCCGGCATTCACGATTGCGCCATGTATCTTCAACCGGTTTCTGACAATACCGTCAAAATGCATCAGTCGCTCTTCATCCTCCTGAGTCATTTTCGCTACAGACTTATAATCAAAATCAAGAAACGCCGTCCTGTAACCTTCACGCTTGCGCAACACTGTTATCCATGCGAGTCCGGCTTGAGCACCTTCAAGTATCAGAAACTCAAAAAGCCCCTTGTCATCAAAGACCTGACGTCCCCACTCTTCATCATGATATTTCACATAAAGCGGGTCATCACCCGCCCACCAGCATCGAGTAGAATCCATAATCCATGTTCTTAAATAAGCAATATGCAAAATTAAGGATTTTTTAGTAGCTGTAAAAATCAAGTTGAAAATGAAATATACATGAAGACCAATCGACCTTTTTTGCATCCACGCTTTATTTTTGTAAATTTGCAGCGAATAACCATCACTTCTCAACAACATATGCCAATAATCAGTGGTGAGAACATACTTCTTCTCGGATCGGTGCTCCTTATTGCGGGAGTGTTGATAGGCAAATCAAGTTACCGCACCGGACTCCCGTTACTCCTTGTGTTCCTGATTGTCGGAATGCTCTTCGGCACAGACGGTCTCGGACTGCAGTTCAGCAACATGCACGATGCCCAGTTCATTGGCATGATAGCTCTCTGCATCATACTGTTCTCCGGTGGCATGTCGACCAGCGTATCTTCAATCCGTCCCGTCCTCTCTTCCGGTATCATGCTTTCAACCATCGGCGTTCTCCTCACCTCCCTGATTACCGGCTTGTTCATTTTCTGGCTTTCGGGAATTTCCTGGACCAACATACATTTTGCCTTCATACCTTCGCTCCTGCTTGCGTCAACAATGTCGTCAACAGACTCCGCATCCGTATTCGGCATATTGGGATCCCAGAAAGTGGGATTGAAAAATAATCTCCGTCCCCTTCTTGAACTTGAAAGCGGTTCAAACGATCCTATGGCATATATGCTTACCATAATACTCATAGAAGCCATAACATTGGGAAACTCGCTTTCTGCATCCATGCTTGTCAGCCAGCTCGCACTGCAGTTCGGCATCGGCAGTGCATCAGGCATCGCCATGGGATTCATTACCAAATGGATAACCGGACTCTACCGCAGGATTGGCAATAAGACAACTACCGAAGATCCGGGACAAGCCACTGCCATGATCTCAATCCTCATAATAGGAGCCATATTCCTAACATACACCTTGACAACAGCCATGCAAGGCAACGGCTATCTTGCCGTATATATCTGCGGAATCGTACTCGGCAACTCCTCTCTTCCTTACCACAAGAGCATTTCGAAGTTTATGAACGGCTTGACCTGGCTTGCCCAGATAGTGGTATTCCTCATGTTAGGATTGCTTGTCAATCCGCATGAAATGCTGTCTGTAGCTGCAGTCTCTTTCCTGATCGGCTTATTCATGATAATTGCGGGACGACCGCTAAGCGTATTCCTGTGCCTTGCCCCGTTCCGCAAAATAAACCTCAGGACAAAGACCTTCATCTCCTGGGTAGGACTCAGGGGTGCCGTGCCCATAATCTTCGCCACATATCCTGTAATAGCTGAAATTCCAGGAGCGTCACAAATATTCAACATAGTGTTCTTTGTCACACTCCTGTCTTTAATTATTCAAGGGACCTCCGTTATTTCCGTGGCACGAAAGCTGAATCTTATAGACGACAGCACTCCTCGGGAACATGATTTCGGAGTTGAGCTTGCCGACGAACATCCCACTTCGCTTCACTCGATTGTGCTCAATGCCTCACATCTGGAAAATGGCAACACATTGAGCTGTATCAACCTGCCGGAAGGTTCCCTCGTGATGATGATCCACCGTGACGGACAATACATAGTCCCCAACGGCAAACGGCAACTCAAGGAAGGAGACAAGCTATTGATAATAAAAGGTGAAGTGGAAACAGACGGACAGAAAAAACAATAAAACTTGTTTTGGTAAGTTTACCTTTCTGAAACGTAATAATATAAGTAATAAAAAAACACGATATGGCTAAAATAGTTACATTAGGCGAAATCATGCTTCGCCTTTCTCCCGAAGGGAATAAGAGATTTGTGCAGGTAGACAGTTTCGATGCCATCTGGGGCGGTGGCGAGGCAAATGTTGCTGTAAGCTGTGCTAACTATGGACTCGATGCATTCTTTGTCAGCAAGCTCCCGAGCCATGAAATAGGTCAGGCAGCTGTCAATGCATTGCGCCGATATGGTGTCGACACCCGATATATCGCCCGTGGCGGCGACCGCGTAGGAATATATTACTGCGAGACAGGCGCTTCCATGCGCCCGTCCAAAGTGATATACGACCGTGCACACTCCTCTATCGCCGAAGCCGATCCTACTGATTTTGATTTCGACGAAATAATGAAAGATGCCTCATGGTTCCATTGGAGCGGAATAACACCCGCAATTTCCGACAAGGCTGCAGAACTCACACGCCTTGCATGCGAAGCCGCAAAACGACACGGTGTTACCGTATCCGTCGACCTTAACTTCCGCAAAAAACTTTGGACCAAAGAAAAGGCACAAAGCATAATGCGCCCCTTGATGCAGTATGTAGACGTATGCATAGGCAACGAAGAAGATGCCGAACTTTGTCTCGGCTTCAAGCCTGATGCAGATGTGGAAGCCGGAGAAACAGGAGCTGAAGGCTACAAAGGAATATTCCGTGCCATGGCGCAGGAATTTGGATTCCGCTACGTCGCATCCACATTGAGGGAATCTTTCTCGGCAACACACAACGGCTGGAAAGCCATGATATATGACGGTAACGAGTTTTATGAGTCAAAGCGTTATGATATCGACCCGATCATCGACCGCGTAGGTGGCGGAGACTCATTTTCCGGAGGACTTATATATGGACTGCTCACCAAACCGACGCAAGGCGAAGCGTTGGAGTTTGCGGTAGCGGCATCAGCCCTCAAACATACCGTCAACGGAGATTTCAACCTGGTCCGGGTTGAAGAAGTAGAAGCCTTGGCTGGAGGATCAGCCAACGGCAGAGTGCAACGTTAAAAATTATTTATGGAGCAATTTAAAGAAGTATCGCAAAATTACACGCTTCCCGAAGCTATCAGGGAAGCCCAGAGGTGTCTGGGATGCAAAGTAGCGGGATGCAAGAAAGGCTGTCCCATCGGAAATGATATCCCTGACTGGATAGCGGAACTGGCTAAAGGAAATTTCGGCAACGCCATCGAAATAATCCGCAGCCGCAGCAATCTTCCGGCAGTTTGTGGCCGCGTATGCGCCCACGAACGTCAATGCGAAGGAAACTGCGCCCTCGCAAAGGTTGGAAAGCATATAAATATCGGTAAGCTGGAGAGGTTCGTAGCAGATTTCGACAGCGCATCCGGATTGAATCATGACAAGATCCCCGAGAAAACCAAAGGTTGCGTAGCCGTGATAGGCAGCGGACCGGCAGGGCTCACAATCGCCGGAGACCTCGCGCGCAAAGGGTTTAATGTAGAAATCTTTGAGATGGAACAGGAAGCAGGAGGTGTTCTCCTTTATGGAATACCTGAATACCGTCTTCCCAAAGAGGTTGTCCGTCGCGAAATACGCAAAATAGAAGCCCTCGGTGTCAAATTCCATCTCGGTGTGACAATCGGTGAAGATTTCACAATCGATGACCTTTTCGACCGTGGATTCGATGCCATATTCATAGGCACAGGTGCTGGTCTTCCAAAAAAATTGCCCATAGAAGGGATGAATCATGCCGGCGTGCGTCAGGCACTCAGGTTCCTGCGTCGCGTGCAGTTATATAACTCCGGACATCTCGACCGCAAAGAAGTCGTGGTGGGCGACGGAGACAGAGTGTTCGTGATCGGAGGCGGCAACACCGCCATGGATGCGGCACGCACCGCCCTGCGTATGGGCAGCAAGGAAGTGACCGTGGTGTATTACCGTACAGCCGACAAATTACGCGCATTGCGTTCCGAATACGAGGAAGCAGTGGCAGAAGGAGTCAAATTCATGTGGAACTCCAATGTCGTGAAAGTTAACGGAGGCGAAGGCACAAGCCTGAAATCATTGATAATAGAAACCGATGGAGAATGTATGGAATATCCCGCAGACCATCTGGTAGCTGCAGTGGGAAGCGCCCCGGCGGCACGGATAGTCTCCACAACAGAAGGTATCGACGTTGATGCCAAAGGATACGTGCTCACCCGGGAAATGCCTTACGGCATGACAACACGCGTCGGCGTGTTCGCCGGAGGAGACGTGTCGGCACAACCGGCAACCGTGGTTCATGCCATGCGCGATGCAAAGAAAGTGGCAGAGGCAATAGAGCAATATGTTTCGGCAGTGAAACTTATTGCCGCCATCAATCCAACAGAATAAACCTTATTCCTTCCCGCCGTATCATATCCAGACTGCGGCGGGAAGGTTCCACTAAATAATTCACGCCATCCCTGTTTGCCCGAAGAATCGGCAGGTCATCCATATGGTCCGTTATTACTATAGTTTTTTCAGTGAAGCCGCCCATTTTTTCCCGGACATCCATTTCTTTGCGTGCACCTTTATTTTCCTGACATCCGGCAATCGTTGACGACACTTTCCCTATTCCCATCTTGTCGGCAAAAACAGTGGCATACATTTCAGGCGCGGCAGTTGCAAGAATCACGTTATCGTCACCCTTGATGATTTCTAAAACTTTATTGTTAACTTTTCCACATAAAAACTGGGTGAAATCATCAATATCCTTATCCGACATTAACCTCGAGGCAAGAGATACAATCTTCCCTTTTGCCTGATGATGGCTTATAAACTTTATTTTCCTGACGAGCACTACAAGACCTAAACGAAACCTCAGTCCCGGATAACGTCTGAAAATGAATCTAACAAACTCCGTAAAAGAATTGCAATCCACCAATGTGCCGTCAAGATCCACAACAACCATAATCAACCTCTAAAATTATATACCTCCCAACACCTAAAGCCTAACACCTAAAGCCTCCCTCGCCACATCCACCGCCCAAGGAAATCTGATAAGGGTCGAATCCCGGAATAAAGCATAATCAGGCTCAACCATCGGTTCCTTACGCGTCACGGTAATTACAGCCGTGCGGATCTCATTGTCATTTGACACTATCTTCATTGCCTCCACAACGCTCAATAGAGAAAGACCGCTGTCCACTGCATCGTCAACAACAAGCACCTTACATGCGCCTTGTGCAAGCCGTTCCCTCAATAACGGATCAAGATCTATCTTTTTTAATTCCCGATTGCGAAAACTGTCCTTCATCTCAAGCCATTTAGCCTCCACACAGCGGAGAAAACCGTTTACAAAAGCCGGAAGAACCCGCAATATAGAAACCAGAATCCCTTTCTTGGCTGACGTTCCGCTCCTCTGGCTGGTAATTATGAACTTATTTTCAGCATCGAACCGGTCTGCCACATAGACTCCGGCACGGGCAATCCCCACAAGCGTGTCAAACATATAGCCCGAATCCAGAACTTCCTTTTCCAGACACTGACACATCTTCCAGAATCCCTCTTCATTTACCGTTATTACTTTCATTCCGATCCATTATGTCCACAACATATACGCTCCTCGTCCTCCAATTGCGGTGTAATGATAAAGCATTTTAAGCAGCCATCTGCGATACCCTGACAGGCAACTATGCCTCAAAGCCCGTTCAAGTAGTGGAGCGGCAAGGTCATGACGCTTCTCACGTTCATAGTGCGAGGCAAGTATGGCACGCCGATAATTTATCATGCCAATAATCCATTCGGCATCATCCCTGCCCGAGCATGCTACATCTTCCTCCGCCCTGTCTATGGCTCGTTCCCATTCTCCAGCCTTTGAATGGAAATCCGTGCCGGTAATAGACTCTGCCTGAGGATAGATATAAGCGAGGACCCTGTCAATCGCAACTATAGCCGGATTAGCCAGCAGGATCCTGATTCCCGCTTCCCAATCATCCCATCCTGTAAGTGAATTATCCCATCCCCCCGCTTTGCGAAAAAAAGAAGTTCTGGCAGCATAGCATAGCGTTCCCAACAATGCATGATATATATGATAACGCCAATAATTTCCGGGATTGAACTTCCGCTTTTTCACAGAACCATCCGGATAAATCACTTCCGTGCGCCAATGCACCAGGTCCACAGCGCTGTCATTACAGAAAGCAGACATTGCATTTTCTATCAGATCCGGAGCCATGGCATCGTCAGAATCAAAAAAAAGCACATATTCCGTGTCAACTTCCATCAATCCCCTGTTGCGTGCACATGCAGCCCCGGGGCGTTGTTCATCAACAAGCTTTACCGAAAACTCCACCTCCTTATTCGCTTCGATCCATTCCTTGACAACCGGAGCCGTCCTGTCAGTTGAGCCATTATCCACAACGATAACCCTCACCGGTCTCCAGGTCTGTGCCTTCACGCTATCAAGACACCTTACAATCAGCCCCTCACGATTTTTCACCGGAATAACCACAGACATGCCACAATCGTTCATGCCGATATTTTTTGTATCATTCTCAATCATATGGATCTACATTGGAAAATCATTTTTCTCCCCGTTGTAGCTTTCAACTATATAAGGCGGACGCCCTTTGGTCTCATTGAAAATCCTGCCGATATATTCCCCTATTATTCCAAGAGCAAGCAACTGCATGCCTCCAAGAAATAGGATAACACAGATCAGGGTGGGAAAACCCGTTATCACCTCGCCCCACACCAATGTCTTTACAAACATGAATATCAGATATGCAAAAGCAAGGAAAGACACCAATATTCCTGCAATCATGGATATTCTCAAAGGGGAAGTGGTGTAACTTGTTATCCCCTCTATTGCAAGATTCACGAGCCTTATTAATTTATAATTGGACACTCCCCCATTCCTGTCTGCCTGATCAAAAGGCACCTCCTTCTTGTGGAAACCTACCCAACAATAGAGCCCCTTCATATATCTCTGCGTTTCCCTCATCTGAGTCAGCGCCCTCACGGCACGCCTGTCAAGCAGACGGAAATCACCGACATTGGGAAGAATGTCAATATCGCTCACCTTGCTCAAGAAGTTATAGAAAGAAAGTGAGAGAACCTTGCGTATCCGGCTTTCCCGACCACGATTTATCCGTTTTCCATAAACGTCGTCATACCCCCTCTCCCACCAATATATCATTTCCGGCACCACGTTAAGCGGATGCTGAAGATCTGCATCCATTATCACCGCCGCATCACCTTTGGCATAATCCATACCGGCAAGCATGGCGCTTTCCTTCCCGAAGTTACGGGAAAGGCTCAATACCGTCACTCTTTCGTCTTCATCCCTGAGAGCCTTTATAATATCCAATGTGCTGTCGGAACTTCCATCGTTGATGAAGAGAAATTCCATCTCATATCCGCTCATGTCAACCTCTGAAATCATATCGACATCATTATCTTTGACGGCAACCTGATAACGGGAATGCGAAAAGAGATCAAGCTCTTCATGCAGACGGACTAAATTTGCCTCTTCATTGTGACATGGTATTATAAAGGTAATTTTTTTCATAAGTAAGTGATCGCATTAAACACATATTATAAACGCAGCTATTTTTGAAAGATTTTCCGGTGTTGATAAAGGAGCAATGCGTGCATTGTGACTGAAGAAACACGGGAAAAGATGCAAAAAGAGCAAGTTGATGATATGTGAGATTAAAATCATTTTATTATCGGTTTAATGCGACTACTTACTTAAGTATGCGCAATTACTTAGAAGTTGTTTAAACAACCTAAACCGCTTCTAAGTACAAATTTAATCAAAATATCGTTTTTTTCATTAAATTTGTATCTCAATCTTTTCAGCTATGCCTAACAACCTGCCACAAATAGCCATTGTCATACCTTGCTATAATGAGCAAGAAGTATTGCCTCAAACGAACTCCACGCTCACTGGGCTACTTAAACGCATGATCCTCAACGAGGAAATCTCCGATAACAGCTACCTCCTTTACGTAGACGATGGCAGCAGCGACTTGACATGGCACCTTATTGAGAAATATGCCTCAGAAAGCAAGAACGTGCAAGGCGTGAAACTCTCTGCCAATTCAGGCCATCAAAACGCCCTTATAGCGGGACTCGATACCGTGGCAGATTGCTGCGACGCTGCAATATCTATAGATTCAGACCTTCAAGACGATATAGAGGCAATACCGCAAATGGTAGCGAAATACCGGGAAGGATACGATATCGTGTATGGAGTGCGCAACAGCCGGGAATCAGATACATGGTTTAAACGCGAATCCGCCCAAAGTTTTTATAGGCTCATGAAAGGTCTTGGTGTGAAATCGGTGTATAACCATGCCGATTTTCGACTTATGAGCGCCGAGGCGATAAAAGATTTTTTAAAATACGACGAGCGAAATATTTTTATTCGTGGCATAATACCCCGGTTAGGACGCAATCAGACATCAGTTTACTATGACCGCAAACCGCGTCAGGCAGGAGAATCCAAATATCCGCTTAAGAAGATGGTCAACTTCGCAGTGGACGGAATCACCTCCTTTTCCGTGCGCCCGGTGCGTATGGTATTCTTTCTCGGTCTGGGGTTTCTTCTGGTAGCTCTCGGAATATTCATATATGTCATGATACGATACTTCGGAGGTGAAACGATTGAAGGATGGACCTCACTTATGCTCTCCATATGGTTCTGCTCCGGAGTGATACTGATGTCACTCGGTATGATCGGGGAATACATAGGCAAAATATATACCGAAGTCAAGCACCGCCCACGATATTCCATTGAACAGAAATCGCCAACAAAAAAATGAGCACCGCAAGCACATACCTGCCATCTTCCATTTTCAACTTAGATGCTGTTTTTGCAATACAAGAATCTTTTAAAATTAAATATTTATGGAATAAATGTTATAAATTTGGATAAATAATAAAATTTACATAACTTTACGGCATACACCTTAAATTATCCTAACAGATCATTATTTATCATTAATTATACGAAAAGGATGAGAAATTTTTTACGCACAGCGACAATAGCAGCTGCTATTGTATTAGGTTACGGCTTCGCAGAAGCCGAAACCTCGATACTTCTTGATGTTGACTTCTCGGAAAAATGCACGGCAGGTTCTGAAAATGCTCCACAGATGTTCAAATACTCCAGTGAATTTTCACAACTCGGACTAACGGGCTGGTCCATAACCCCGGCAACCGGTGTCGGACAGGCTGGTGGCGCTCTTTATATCAATGATGGGGCATCCGTGCGCACCGGCAACCTTACCATATCTCCTGCAAACGGTGGAGTAAAGGTAACATTGGTGGTGAAACTCAATAAGACAGATATGGGCATGACTCAGCTCCAATGGGGTTACTCAATAACCGAAAATGCCGAAATAAATTCCGGAGACTGGACCACAGTTGAATACATCGTGACTCCCGGCACCACCTCAAACTTCGCTAAAATCAGTCCTTTCTTGGTTGCCGACGGAATCTTCCTCAAGAGTATCAAGATTGAACAGGGCAATGAGTTCCTTGGTGTTCCCGTGCCATCCCTCCCCTCTGATGCAAACGGCACTTCATTCACGGCAAGATGGAAGGCAGTAAGCGGCGCTACAAAATATTATCTCGATGTCTACAGCTATGGAGCTGACGACAAGAAAATCATGTTCCTTGAGAATCAGGAGGTGACTCCAACTTCCTCTTCTTATGTATCATACAAAGTGGAAGGCTTAAACCCGGAAATCACTTATTACTATACTGTACGTGCAGCAAATGAGACTGCCGTATCAGGTAATTCCGAAGAGATAGAGGTGATAAAGGTGATTTCTGCGCTCAACAAACCAGCGGTTAGCGTATCAGCTTCATCAGACGGTAGCTATACCGCGACATGGGGCGCAGTAGCTGATGCAGAAAGCTATTTCGTGAATGTACTATGCCGCAAGACCCTTGCCGAAGCCGGAAGCGCAGACATGCTTACAGAATCGTTCGACTGCTTTACTACGGGCACTATTGAGAACTACGAATATGCATATGACCGTCATCTCGAAATGCTCGGAGAAGAAGGATGGACAGGCAAGGACATGTGCTATTTCAATGGCGGCATGGGTCTCACCCCTTATTCTACAGGAGAATCATATCTCGCCACTCCGGTCATGGACCTCTCTTCCGACAACGGCAAAGTGACGGTAATACTCACGGCTGCAGCAACCAAAAACCGCGTCCTCTCCACTGATGGAGCTTTGAAACTTGCACTGGAAGATGCCGAAGGCAACCTTTCAGAACCGGTGGAATTAAAACTTAATGTCAGCGGATTCCATACATATACCGTAAACTTGACTGGAGGCACTGCAGCTTCAAAAGTGAAAATATACGATTTCAATGGTGAAACAAGTTTCCGTTATTTCTTCGATGACATAACCGTGAAGCAAGTTAAACCCGCCGGATATGTAACTACATCCACTTACAAGACTGCGGAGGTTGAGACAACAAGCTTCACAGGCAGTATTGAAAAAGAAGACAATGTTGCTTACTATGTTACCGTTACAGCTGCGGCAAGGACAGTTGACGGGGGCAACGTAGGCGTAATCTACTCTGCACCAAGCGATGAAGCACTGATAGCCGAGTTCTCCGGTGTTGAAGACATGACTATAGGCACTGAAGACACAGTAACATTCAGATCAGCTGGCAACGGCATGATTGAAGTGACAGCAACCACAGACACGATCATTGAGATCTACGATCTTTCAGGACGCAAAATCATGAACACCACGGTATCCTCAGGTGTCAACACTCTTCGCGTAAACGCCTCAGGTGTAGTGATTGTAAAGGCAGGAGCCGTAGCCCGCAAGCTTGCCCTCTGACCACTCTGTAACCATACAATCATAACGCAACATGAAAAAACTGTTTTATCTGTTGGCGGCAATCAGTCTGACAGTAGGAGCTGATGCGAAAACAATCACTCCGTCGCAGGCTGAAGACATAGCAGCCGGATTTATTAAAGGCAAGGCAATCAATGCGCCAAGGCTGAAGAAAGTTCCGGGGAATACTGCAGATAAAAATGCCTCCCTTCCATATTATATTTATAATTACGACGGCGGCGGATTTATAATAGTATCAGGCGATGACCGGTTCGGAGAAATCCTTGCCTATAGCCATTCGGGAGCTATAGACCCGGTGTCGGCACCTGAAGGGCTCACAGATTTGCTCGGCATGTACACCACTGCATACAAGGCTCTCCCTTCTGAGGGAGAGCCTGCCGGCAAAGCCTCTGTAAACACCCCCTCACCGGTTGTAGCGCCTTTGCTCGGCGACAACATTACATGGGGACAGGATGCGCCGTTTAACACTATGACTCCTGTTTATGCCGGCACAAAACATTTCTACACAGGATGTGTGGCGTGTGCGGCTACACAGATCATGCGTTTCCACAGCTATCCGGCAAAAGGCACAGGCAGCAAGACATATACCGATCCATTGTCGAAAAACACCCTTACAGCCGATTTCGCCAACACCGAATATAAGTGGGACCTAATGCCCGGCAAAGTGCCCCAGCAGGTCTCGGCACAACAGACCCTCGCATACTCCACACTTGCCGCCCATTTCGGCATCGCGGTAGAAATGCAATATGAAGAAGCGGGCAGCGGAGCTTACGACATGCTCGTTCCTTATGCCTTGCGCACTTATTTCGGATATGACGCAGGCGTGCGCGGACATTTGCGCGACTATTATTCCACATCCGAATGGATGGCTCTTATAAAAGAAGAGCTTTCCGAAGGGCGTCCGGTGTTCTATGGTGGCACAAGCGACAAAGGGACGGGCGGACACGCCTTTGTGCTCGACGGATATGATTCGCAAGACTTTGTTCACGTAAACTGGGGTTGGTACGGCAATTCCAACGGCTATTTCCGTATCAACCATCTTGACCCGTCATCGCTTGGCGAAGGCGGCGGAGCAGGAGGATACAATCTCAGCCAGGATATGGTGACAGGTATCCGCCCGGCACAGGAAGGCTCGGTTCGCGAGCATGCACTCTACGGAGAGTCGCGTCTCAGTGTAGACGGTCCGTTCAACGACACATTCACCATGATGAGCTTCATAGGTAACATTGATGTGGAACCGTTCAACGGACGCATCGAGGGTGCCCTTGTAAAAAATGGTGAAATAGTGGCGACACTCGGAGGTAACGCCATGTCGCTGGGAGGTTTCACCAACGGACATTCCGGTTCGACACTTGTAACCCTTCAGAATGTGACGTCTTCTGTGCCAAACGTTGCCGATGGCGACGGCTATGAACTGAGACTTGTCTACAAGGGAGACGGAGACACCGGCTGGAAAATACTCCGCCATCCCAATGGACTGACATCCCGCACCTATGCCTCGGTAAAGGAAGGTAGCATAATCATCGGCGAAAAGCATATGCCCTATCCCGATGTGGTGCTTCATTCCGCCATATCCACCGACGGAGACTTATATGCAGGAGGTTCGGGACGCGCTTCGTTCGATATGGAAAGCATGACCGGTGATTATGATATTTCGGGAATCACCATCCGCCTTGTCAATGTGAATAATCCCTCGCTTGTTTTCGACTCCAATGTCAGCGTGCGGGTATATAACCAAAGCGTGGAGAATGTGGACGTGACATTCCCCGTCAGCGCTGAAGTTCCGGAGGGAAAATACAGACTGGAGGCTCTTATAAAAGCCAATGACAAAGAATATCCTTTTGCCCTTAATGGCTTCGATCCGACAGAAGTTAATGTGCTGCCGACCCCGGCTTCTCCGGTAGTGCGCCTTGCCGGCACTCCGGTGTGGCAGGTGAACAACAATTCGGCAGCGGTAGCCGACCGACTGGCACAAGGAGAATTTCTTTATGTCACCGGCACTTTCCGCAATGCGGGGGTAGCAGGTACCGCAAAGATACTTACCCGACTCACAAATACGCAGAGCGGACAGACTTCTCCGTTGATTATGGCAGAAGCCACATTCACCAACGACCGAGCCGTGTCGGTGACCTTCGCACGTCAGGTGCCACACGATCCGGGTATTTATACTGTTGATTTCGTGCAGGTTTCAAACGATCATGCCCAAACACCGATAGAGACTATTGGCGAACCGCTCGCCATCACTGTTGACCCGTCGGAAAAAATTGTGGCAGATGTGACAAAGTTTGAGTTCCCCGACAAGATTGATAAAAATGCAAGAGTGCCGTTCAGTCTTGAGGCAAAGGCTCGCCAGACTGCCACAAACACACTCTATATCCGCTTGCGCCAGCTTACCAATACCAAAGGTGAGATAGTAACCATGAAGAGCAGCACGAAGTTCGTTGCAGGCGAAACTGTCACAGTCTCCGGCAACTATAGTCCCGGAAGCTCATTGGAAGACGGAATCTATATGATTATAGTGGAAGCAGGTCCGACAAGCTCCAAGACAAATCCTCTTGGCAACCACGCCATTTATGCCCAAACAGTGACAATAGGCGATGTAAGCGGTATAGAGGCAATAGAAGCAGCGAATACAACTGCCGCCATATGGCTCGAAGGTAAAATGCTACGTATAGCCACTGCGGAAGGACAGGAAATAGAGTCGGTAGACATCTACTCTGCATCCGGCCTACTTATGGCACGCAACATATATGACCTCTCCGCTTTGACTCCCGGAATCTACCTCGTTTCCGCCACGCTGACCGACGGCTCCCGCACCGTCGCAAAAATAGCACTCAAATAAACACATTGAGTTCACATATAACAACAATAATGGCACGGAGAAAATTCTCCGTGCCATTATTGTAAATTCACAAAGTTATTTCAATTCTTAGAAGATGTTTAGTAGGCTACCGCCTCCTTTTCCTTTTTAGGCACAACCTCCCGGTCTATTATATGGAGTCCGAGAGCACGCTCTATTTCAACAAGTGTTCTGAGTTCGAAATTGGTTTTGCCGTTAAGATATCTGGTAACATTAGCAGGAGTAATTCCCAACATATCTGCAAATTCCATATTGGTAATCCCATTCACCTTCAAATGTCGTTTTATCTTAGACGCGATTGCAGAAGATGCCGACATCCAATGGCGGTCTCGTCGTCTTGCCTCCATCAAATTTCGTTCTTCGCTCGTCAACTCACGTGCCACACAATTAAGCTTGTCGACATTAATTCTCAACTTATCCATATCAGATATCCTTTCTTATCAGCATAGCGTTCAAATATTTAATAAAATAACAAAAATTAGGACATAAAATTTTATATATACATAAATATATTCATAAAACAGGTTGTCTCTAATTGTTAGAGACAACCGCAACGCACTAAATGCCTACCTGAGAATCCAGTCTGAGTTTATGTCATCTTTCTGAATATGTAAGTATGACATCGAAATTATTTAATGTATTGATTAGTCAACGCATCTTTTTGCGTCTTTCCGGTGCTTTAAGTGAGTTCAATCAGTTACAATGCACGCATCGTTCCTTCTTGAACTCGCTTAAATCTCTCGAAAATCCGCTAAAATATGCATTAACTAATTTGCGTGTCATACTTAATAGGCATGTTTTAACTAAACTTTTCTATTATACAATTTGTATGTGATATACAAACGTATTATATTTGCAATATAAGTATGACATCGAAATTATTTAATGTATTGATTAGTCAATGCATATTTTTGCGTCTTTCCGGTAATTTAAGAGAGTTCCATCAGTCACAATGCACGCATTGCTCCTTTCTGAACTCTATTAAATCCCTCGAAAATCCGCTAAAAATATGCATTAACTAATTTGCAAGTCATACTTAGTTTTAAATACTTACTTATGGAAATAACTTTAAGAAAACCAACTATGTTCCGGCTTAAAACCGACCTTATTGACCGTCTCAAGATTGCTGCAAAACGTGAAAACCGCAGTCTTAATAATTATGTAGAATCCGTTCTAATGGATGTTGTCTATCATCAACCCAATGCTGAAACTCAACTTGCCATTGAAGAGTCAAAAATGGGTAAATATGCCGGTGAGGTAGATCTCTCCTCCATTGAAAACATGGTGAAATCCATAGAGTAATGAAAAAGATTCGTTTCTCCCATCAGTTTAAAAAAGATTTTAAACGTTATCGCCATCGCCCTAAAATGATTGAAGAATTGAAGAATTAAATAAAATTCTTAATATAATGGCAAAAGGAGAACAGATACCTTCCGAAAAATTACCCCATCCTCTTTCCGGTCAATATAAGGGATGTATGGAATGCCACATAGGACCTGACTATTTACTTATACGGAGAGACGAGTCATCAGATATAGTTTATATCCTGCGTCTTGGCTCACACTCTGAGCTTTTTGACTGATATGTTAGGTATCTACACCAACATTATTTAACACAGAAATATTGTTACTTACGATATTTGAAATATGAGATCCTGCACCACGTGAGTAGATAATAAAGGCTCCGGAAAAAGCCGAGCTTCTCAACCTTATAAAGCACGTTCCACTGAGGTTTGATAACCTTCTTCTTGTTGCCGGTGACAGAAGACTTCCTCATGCGGTAATCCACAAGGACTTCCGGGTTGCCATAGCCATATTCGATATCCTTTAACATCTTAAGCCAATAGACATAATCGTCGCGCATACTACCAAGATCCTCATTGAAATAGATCTTGCGGGTCTTGGACGTATCATAGATAGCAGTTGAGGGGAAGATCGGGCAGGTTTTGAGCAGACTCCGGTAAGACACCCTCTCCGGCACAATAAACGGGCGCAACAGATCCTCCTTTGTTTCCTCATCAATCCTACGGTAGGATGAAAACACCAGCGGTGCGTCATGACGTAACATAAACGACATCTGTTTTTCCAGAAAATCCGGATGCCAGATGTCGTCAGAATCAAGGAATGCCACATACCGTCCCCTCGCCTTACCCAGAGCAATATTCCGCGCCCCAGAGGACCCCCTGTTCTCCTTGCTCTCTATAAGTATTATCCTCGGATCTGAGGTATACTTCCTAACCTCACGTATACCCGCTCCTCCATCAGGGGAACAGTCATCAACGATTATCATCTCCCAATTAGTCCAACCCTGAGACTGAACACTCTGTATAGTCTCACCTACGAACGATGCGCCTTTATACATCGGGGTGATTATAGACACAAGTTCTTTTTCCATTATTATAATCGTTTTTACTTTTAATTAAGATATATAACTCGCCTAAAAGAGTTCTGATTTAAAAGCTATAAGCCTATAAGCAAACCCAGTTTACTTATAGGCTTACAACTTGGTTTGATTTTTTTGAATAAGATACCGATCCCTATTGGAATGAAGAAACCCAATATGAATGAAAGCGCATATAAAATCAATGGACTAACATCCGGTAAAATACGCGCCAAAGGTCCCCTAACAAAAACATGGGGGAAATAGCTCAACAAAAAGATCGTATAACAAAAAGATGACAGACTTACAATAAACGGGGTAACTTTCTTCTCTAATAATAATGCCAGCGATACGCTAAATATAATACCGCATAAAGAAGCAACAACACCAGTTGTCAACAAAGTAACAGAAATAAAGAGGAACAGTGGTATTACCACCCCCTAAATTTATATATTATTTTATCAATCAATGGTTTACATTCACAATATAAGACCCCCGTTAAAAAATAAGGAATATAATCCAACGCATTGGATATCTGCATAAAGAATATCATTGGCAAAAATTGCCCTATCACTGTTGCAGTGATTATTGCCATTAATATCAAACCGGTAATTTTAAGCATGTTATGGTTCATACCATATGACAACTTAACACATTTCCAAAAAGGAAACACCAATATAAAAATTGTAAATAATGTTGGCAAAAACCACATAAACCCAACAGGATGAAATAACGTCACATTAATAAAAGAATGCCAACTCAATGTAACTGGAGTCAACAGTTCACCTGGATCTTTGACAATAATAGTCTTTACAAGAAATATGATCGTATTGATAAATAGAAACGGAACCAACAACCTTATTGCCTTTGACTTTATAAATTCAAAATAAGAGATTCTATTTAACTTATCAACAGGATTAGTCAGACAAAATAGGAAACCGGAAATAAAGAAAAACAAGGGCATATGAAAACTATATGCCCACTTACGTATCCAAAATTCTTTTTGATACTCATTAATTTCGCTATGCCCGATAACGACCAATATCATAGCAAAAACTGTAAGCAACGCCATCTGGCGATTTTTCTCTTTGGATGCCATCAAAGGATTTCTTTCACCTTATTCAATGCCTGTGCAATAACTTGATGCATATCATAGTAGCGATATTCGGCAAGCCTTCCACAGAAAATCACATTGTCCTCATTATCAGCAAGCTCCTTATATCGGGCATAGAGGGAAGCGTTGCGGTCATCGTTTACCGGATAATAAGGTTCATCACCTGGATTCCATTCCCGTGAGTATTCACGGGATATAATGGTGACAGGATTTGAATAAACCTCATTCCCGAATACTTCAAAATGCTTATGCTCTATGATCCTTGTGAAAGGTGTTTCTGCATCCGTATAATTCACGACCGCATTGCCTTGGTAATTTGCCGTGTCGAGACGTTCCGTCTCAAAACTGACGCTACGGTACTGGAGATTCCCGAACCGATAGTCATAGAAGCGGTCAATCTCTCCTGTATATACCACCTTATCAGCCAAGGCATCAAGTTCAAGCCTTGAAGATAGATAATCAATACCGAGTCTCACCTCAATCCCTTCAAGCATACGCTCCACGAGTCTTGTATATCCACCGACAGGAATACCCTGATAGGAATCGTTGAAATAATTGTTATCGAAAGTCATACGAACCGGGAGACGACGGATAATGAAGGCGGGAAGCACTGTGCAGGCACGTCCCCACTGCTTCTCGGTATAGTGTTTGATCAGTTTTTCATATATGTCAACCCCGATCAGAGTAAGTGCCTGCTCCTCAAGATTCCTCGGTTCAGTGACACCATCTTTTATCATCCGCTCAATCGCATCCTGTCTTTGACGCTCTATCATAGTTTGAGCTTCTGCCGGAGTTCTCACACCCCACATCTGATAGAATGTATTCATGTTAAAGGGGAGGTTATATAACTTCCCGTCGGGGGCCTGCGCGACAGGACAATTGGTATAACGATTGAATTCCACAAACGAATTTACATAATCCCATATTCTCTTGTCAGATGTATGGAAGATATGTGCTCCGTATTTATGTACATTTATTCCATCTATACTTTCCGTATAGACATTACCCCCGATATGCGCCCTCCTATCGATCACCAGACAACGTTTGCCGGCTTTAGTAAGCTCATGAGCAATAGTGGCACCGGCAAGCCCGGCACCGACAATTAGGTAGTTGTATTCAGCCATATCTTAAAATGCAACTGACCGATATAGGCATTACTAAGCACTCATAAGCAAGTGTTGAAAATTAGCTTATAACAAACATGCATTTACTTATTATAACCTAATTTTCAATACTTACTATCGATCAGTTCTTTATATTATTTCTTATAAATACCGCAGAAATCAAGAATTATCTTATCTTCATTCCACGGCAACGTTTTAAAAGGATCATGAGCAGTAAGGAAAACGATGATGTCCGCCTCTTCATAAGCCTTCATGTAGTCTGTGAGTTTAAAAACATTATGCTCCACAACATTTGGCTCCACAACAAGAATATCAGCATTATTACAGCTTTGCATCACCTTTGACACAATATGCTTTGCCGGAGATTCCCTCAAATCATCAATATTAGGTTTGAATGCAAGCCCCATCATTGCCACAACAGGTTTGCGATGATGCTTAATTTCAAACTCGAGCATAGAGTTCTTAACTTTTTCCGCACACCAGAAAGCCTTATAGTTATTGATTTCGCGAGCATCCGCTATCAGCTTTGACTCTGCAGGGAAATCTGCAGTAATGAAATAAGGATCAACAGCTATACAATGCCCTCCAACACCACATCCTGGTTGAAGTATGTTCACACGAGGATGCTTGTTAGCAAGATTAATAAGTTCCCATACATTTATACCAGCCTTGTCGCAAATCAGAGAAAGCTCATTCGCGAACGCAATCTGCACGTCACGGCTTGAATTTTCTGTTAGTTTACACATCTCCGCCGTACGGGCATTTGTTTTATGCAGAGAGCCTTTAACAAAGAGAGAATAAAATTTAATAGCCTCGTCAGTTGCATCCGGTGTTAAACCGCCGATTACTCGATCATTATGAACCAGTTCATATATGACATTCCCAGGAAGAACACGTTCCGGACAATAAGCAATATATATTTTATCTTTCAATTCAGGACGTTCATTATATATAATATCAGCCATCATCTCTGTTGTTCCTATTGGAGAAGTCGACTCAATAACATAAAGATCACCCTCCTTCAGCAATGGTATCACAGCCTTTGTAGCAGCCTCAACATAGCTTACATCCGGCTCGTGGTCTCCTTTAAACGGAGTTGGAACAACCATAAAATACGCATCTGCTTCTTCCGGAGTCGTTGCTGCATGTAATTTACCATCGTTAACAACCTCTTTCAACATATCCTCCATACCTGGTTCGATAATGTGGAGGTGACCGGCATTAGTTTGTTCCACAACAGACGGATTGATGTCAACACCTACAACCTCAATACCGTGTTTAGCTGCTATAATAGCAGTTGGGAGCCCGATATAACCAAGGCCCATAAAACAAGCTTTCATAAAATTATTAGTGATTATTTCAACGTTTCAACAATTCGAGAGCAAGCCAATCCGTCTCCATACGGATTCACAGCTTTTGACATAGTGTCATAGTGCTCCTTGTCATCAAGCAAGGCAGAAACTTCAGAGATTATTTTATCATAATTCGTACCGACAAGTTTTACTGTCCCAGCTGACAAAGCTTCCGGCCTTTCCGTAGTGTCACGCATCACAAGCACCGGCTTACCCAGTCCAGGAGCCTCTTCCTGTATGCCTCCGCTATCTGTCAACACAATATCAGATTTCTCCATCAGATATACAAATGACAAATATTCAAGAGGTTCTATAAAGAACATATTTTCATATCCGCCAAGATCTTCACCAAACACTTCATGAATAGGCCTACGCACATTTGGATTAAGATGCATGGGATAGACAAAATCAACATCTGGATACTTTTCAGTCAATGCCTTGATAGCCTTACATATTGAAATAAATCCATCTCCAAAATTTTCACGGCGATGTCCTGTAATCAGAACCATCTTACGCCCGTTCGAAAGACGTTTAATATCATATCCCGACCTGTTAAGCTCTTGTATCAAGGAACCTTCCAGTGCAATACTTCTCTTTATTTTATCCAGAACCATATAAAGAGCATCAATTACAGTGTTTCCTGTTACGACAATCTTATATTCACATATACCTTCTTCCAAAAGATTACTACGGCTCAGTTCTGTGGGAGCAAAATCATATGTAGCAATACGGCCTGTAATCTGACGGTTCATCTCTTCAGGCCAGGGAGAATAAATATTATGTGTTCTCAAACCAGCCTCCACATGCCCAACAGGAATCTGCTGATAAAAAGCGGCGAGGGCAGCTGCAGTAGATGTAGTTGTATCTCCATGAACAAGAACAACGTCGGGACTTGCCTTCTTAAGCACATCACGCATACCGGTCAAAACACGTGCTGTAACATCATAAAGATCCTGTCCTTGTTTCATTATGTTTAGGTCATAGTCAGGAGTAATCTCAAACAAGTCCAATACTTGATCCAACATCTGACGATGTTGACCGGTCACACACACTATTGTCTCAAATTCTTCAGGATATTTCTGGAACTCCTTAACAAGCGGTGCCATTTTTATTGCCTCAGGACGAGTCCCGAAGATAAGCATTATTTTTTTCATATTGAGTATTTTTAATAAATTTCACACTGAAAAGATTGGGAAAGACGAGTTCAGACAATTATCCACAGACCGTATCATTCAACCTTTCAAAAAAATCAGAATAATCTTCCTGTAACTCAGAAGCAGGTATTGAATGAGCATTTAGAACCATATCATTCAGTATATCTGTATTCAATTTGTTCAATACATACCTCATTGAGCAGTCATCGTTCACTACTGCAAAACCACATTTTAATTCTTTAACCCTATCTGCCAAATAGGTGTCAGATGTAACAATCATGGGAGTGTTAAAATATATGCACTCATATAGTTTGTTAGGTTCTAATAATCTTTCATTAATAGTTGTCGTATCGTAATTACAAACCATTACATCTATTGAATCATAAACGAGGTCCAAATCCTCTGGATTCTTAAACTTCCCATTATACTTTATGTTTGAATATTTCTTGCACAAAGAATGAACCTCTTTCATCATGCACTCATCCCCGTTACCCCAGAATATAAATTCATGACATGGGTAACTTTCGCCTATAAGTCTGGCAAAATCCAAAGTAGTACGGTATCGTATATTGCCAGCAAAACCAAATCTAATTGAATCTTTAATCGTCACAATTGCAGGTCTTGCATCTTCACTATAGATTGAGTCCAACTTATTTTTTACATAGATGCATTTATTCTTACCTTTATCAGACAGCATCAAACAGCATTGAAAACCGGGAGAAGTCAAAACCGAAAACATTGATCCATTTATCAGTTGACGGTCTATGGCAAGAAACAACTTCCTAAGTGGCAATGGGAACGCACCATAAACAATATCGGAAATACCATATATATACCGCACCCTTTTCATCTTGCACACGCAAGCAATATCAAACGTTGTGGCATAATAGACAGGAGTTTTCCCATGGTGTTCAATTACGCTTGTTATGTTTTCATAAACTGTCCATATACGCTTGACATAGTTCCTGTTTAAAACCTCTGAGAGTAATTTGATATCATCTTCTTCATTACCGCTTGTCAAGTCACAACTACGAACAAAACCATAAGCCTCAACATCAATACCATGAGATCTCATTATCCTCAATTTACGTATATAATGAGGGTCATATGCAGAGGCCATCAAGAAAATAATTTGCATAAATATTTAGATGCAGATACTAATTTTATTAACTACATGACAAAAATCTGAAAACATCGAAATCTGGTTTTCGCCAAGGT
>CASBHZ010000025.1 GCA_949123685.1 uncultured Bacteroidales bacterium
GTTGTTGAGCCGGAGCCGTTCAAGAAACTCGTGAATCAGGGTATGATCCAGGGACGTTCAAACTTTGTATACCGGATAAAGAACACAAACACTTTCGTGAGTTTCGGACTCCGCAAGGAACATGACACTACCCCCATACGTGTGGATGTAAATATCGTTTCCAACGACGTTCTTGACACCGAAGCGTTCCGCAACTGGCGTCCGGAATATGCTGATGCCGAATTTATACTTGAAGATGGGAAATATATATGCGGATATGCAGTGGAGAAGATGTCTAAATCCATGTTTAATGTCGTTAATCCGGATGATATCGTAGAGCGCTATGGAGCGGACACGCTCCGCCTATATGAAATGTTCCTCGGTCCGGTAGAGCAGTCTAAACCTTGGGACACCAATGGTATTGACGGCGTAAACCGCTTCCTCAAGAAGCTCTGGGGACTTTTCGAGAAAGCAGACCTTTCATCAGAAAAGGAGATGAGCAGGGAAGAGAAGAAAGCGGTGCACAAGCTCATCAAGAAAATAACAGAAGACATAGAGAACTTCTCTTTCAACACTTCCATTGCCGCCTTCATGATCGCCGTCAACGAACTGACTTCTCTGAAATCAACCAACCGGGAAGCGATGGATACAATCACACGCCTTATCGCACCGTTCGCACCACACATCGCCGAAGAGTTCTGGCACCGCCTCGGACACGAAGGTAGCGTGGTTGACTCCGCTTGGCCTGTCTATGACGCCCAGGCATTGGTTGAAGACACGATAAAATATCCGGTCAGCTTCAATGGCAAGACACGTTTCATGGTTGAGGCTCCGGCAGATGCCTCACGCGAAGACGTTGAGAAGCTTGCGCTATCCGACAGCAATGCCACCCGCTGGCTCGACGGCAAAACCCCGAAGAAAGTCATCGTAGTCCCCGGCAAAATCGTCAACATCGTCATCTAACCAATAGACACATTTCCCTCAAACCATAGTGAGATTTTTTCCAACCACTTAAAACCACACAACAACCACATTCTCACATGAATGAAAATACCGTTTGCGACAAAAGTGCGGATCTGATGTATAACATAAAACGCTTGTGTATAAAAATTCACAGGACGTTTGGATTCGGGCTTCTTGAAAATGCATATCGGAAATTATTGGTTGCATTATTGAAAAAAGAAGGATACGAAGTGTTGGAAGAGGTTCCGATCCCGATTTCTTTTGAAAACGTCAAGATTGAAAATGCTTTTAGAGCTGACATTATTGTGAATAATTCAATAATAATTGAACTTAAGGCAGTGGAAGAATTGAACAAATCGCATTTCTTACAATTAGCCACATACCTTCAATTATCAGACATACCACAAGGACTTTTAGTTAATTTTCATTCTCCTGATATATTCAAAGGAATGTTCACAACCGACCTTAATGAGCTAAGGAAGAAATATTCACCTTATAATTATGGTAAAGTCTTCTAAACCGGTAACGTATTCCGACAACCTGCTTATCTTAAAAAAAGAAGTTTTTTTAATAACAGATATGGTTGTTATCTGGTTGATTGTGGTTGGAATAAAATAATATTTGGTTTGATTTAGAATTAGTTTGGAATGAAATATTTAGGAATTATATTGTTTGCTGTGGCAGCATTTGCCACAGCAGCAAATAGTTTGGCGAAAGGTCCGGAAACCGGAGCAAGGAGCCCTAAGCCACAATGGATGGAAAACGCGGTAATATATGAAGCCAACCTCCGTCAGGGAACACCCACCCGCAACCTTAAAGGGATGCAGCTCCAGATTCCCCGCCTCAAAGATCTTGGAGTGGATATAATATGGCTTATGCCAATACACCCCATCAGCGAAAAGAACCGCAAGGGAACCCTCGGATCATATTATGCCGTGAAAGATTACAAAGCTGTGAATCCGGAGTTTGGCACAATGGAAGACCTTAAGGAATTTGTGCGCACCGCCCACACTCACGGCATGAAAGTGATCCTCGACGAAGTCTGCAACCATACGGGCTGCGACAATGCCTGGGTGACTGAACATCCGGAATATTATGCCCGAAACGAAAAAGGAGAAATGTTCGGACCATTCGACTGGACTGACACCTATAAACTCGACTACTCAAACCCGGCAACCCGCACTGCGATGATCGACGCGTTGAAATTCTGGATAAAAGAAGCAGACATCGACGGATACAGATGCGACGTTGCGGGAGAAGTGCCCACAGATTTCTGGGAAGAGGCGCGTCCTCAGCTACAAGCAATAAAACCCGTCTTCATGCTTGCAGAGTCATCTACCCCGTCACTGATGCGCAAGGCTTTCGACGCTGACTACGCATGGCCGATGAAAGATGTGTTTAATGCAATAGCCGCCACAAAAGGTGTGAACAAATATGCGGAAGAAAAAAAACTCAATCTTCCCAAGATGACTGCCTCAGATATACCGGCACTTATAAAACGTCAGAAAACCGAATATCCCCGTGGAAGCGTGCACATGAACATGATCACCAACCATGACCTTAATTCATGGGAAGGCACCGAGTTCGAACGTTTCGGACCGGCAACTGCAGCATTCGCTGTGTTAAGTTACACATTACCGGGCATGCCGATGATATACACCGGACAAGAAGTCGGCTTCGACCATGCATTCGCATTCTTCGAACACGACTCTATACAGCCTGATTACACGGAAAATGAATTTACGGCATTCTATCGTATACTGAATGCACTTAAACATCATAATACCGCACTTGGAGCTAATGAACGTATTGAAAACACCAACTTCATATCTTCATACGACCCGGACGTGTTGACCTTCACTCGCCAGAACGGCAAAGACAAGATATTTGTCTCCGTAAACCTTTCCAACACCCCCTCGCCGCTGTC
Source organism: uncultured Bacteroidales bacterium (assembly GCA_949123685.1). Next base: position 2,870 of record CASBHZ010000025.1, read on the forward strand.
ATTCGGTCGTCGGGAGCCTTATCTTGTAGGACTCAGAGACATATTCTCCGGAGAAGAGGCAGCACTCCCCACAATGCTACAGCCATGGCAATACGTCATATTGTCCACGCCATATGAAAACATGACACCCCCTCCGGCTGTAGAATCTGAAAATACTACTTCATTATCCGGAAGCTACAAAATAAAAGTCTCGACCCATGACGCGAGTGCCCGCCTCCGCGAGCTGGCGCATACCAAAAGCGGACACACCCCCGCGCACAAAACATCCGTAGAGACTGCAGCAACGACAGTACCCTCTGTTGCCGCCACAAACGATGTAGCTGCAAGCGTAGGCACATCAGCGGCGTCCGAAACCACTTCCGGTTTCGGAGGATTCAATCTCGCAAAACCGGACACCGTCAGAAAACCGGTGAAGAGCATACGCAAGGCATCCGCCGAGCCTAAGTTCCGCCACGTAAGCAAATAATAAGACTGTTTCCATAGTGCAGGAGGCTTTGCAGGGACTTCTCAAGACCGGCATAGCTACGAACCAGAGGGGACGATACGTAATTTATGACAATTTTTTCAAAAGATGGATTGAAAGGAATCAGCTATGACAAATCCCACGTCAGCCGGCATATTGATTGTAACTGTTATTTATAATCAGAAGATAACTGACACTAATGTATACAAAACATTATTGTCAGAGAAAGAAGCGGTGTATATTTACGATAATTCGCCCGCTCCTCAACCGGTTGACAACCTGCCGGAAAACTGGATCTATATATCTGATCCATCCAATCCCGGGTTGAGCACCGCCTACAACAAAGCCGCCGGATATGCTTCCGCCAACGGCTATGACTGGGTGCTAATCTCCGATCAGGATACCATCTACCCTCCCGGAGCGCTTGACTCGTATCGAACATCCATCTGTGAGCATCAGACTTACCGAATGTTTATTCCAAAAGTTAGAATCTCCGACAGCATTTATCTCTCACCTGTAAAAAAGAGATTATACTTTGCAAGAACCTCACCCACGGAACCAGCTTCCGGTGAAATAGCACTCAAAAAATATGCTGTCATAAACAGTGGTATCCTTGTTGCAACCGACAGTTTCATAAGTTGCGGAGGATATAATGAAAAAGTCTTCCTTGACTTTTCCGATTTCCAATTTATCGAAAGATTTGCCTCAACATATCCCAAGGCTTTAGTGATGGATATTTCATGTATCCAGAATTTCAGCAATTTAGCAGACTCCAAAGAAACAAAAATAACCCGTTTCACTCTGTTTTGCCGTTCGCTATCTGGATATGCTCCATTGCAAACCTTAGGGAAATTACAGGTTGCCCTCGTTGTCTTAAAAAGAGCCATAAGCCTTTGCCTTTCATTAAAGACATTTCAACCACTGTCAATATTGTTACAGAATTTCAAATTTAAAAAGATATGATTTCAGTCTGTATAGCCACTTATAACGGAGAAAGATACATATCGGAACAGCTTAATTCCATTCTTCCACAACTTGGGCAGGAGGATGAAATAATCATATCAGACGACGGCAGTTCAGATTCCACATTGGACATAATAAAATCCGTAAATGACAAGAGAATACGTATCATTAAGAATACCGGAACACATGGTATCAATTCAAACTTCGGCAATGCGTTGAAGCACGCCCGTGGTGAATACATATTTCTTTCGGATCAAGACGACATATGGCTTACGGGCAAAGTGGAGAGATGCCTTAAAGAGCTGAGAGAAGTAGACTTGGTAATGCATGATGCCATTATTACCGACTATTCTCTTAATCCTCAAAATAAAAACCTTTTTTCTGAGTTAAGTATTAAGGAGGGATTCGTATCCAATCTCATCAGAAACCGATTCACAGGATGCTGCATGGCATTCAAGAGGAAGGTTCTGGACTATGTCTTACCAATTCCTTCTTCACAATGTTTTTTTCACGACAATTGGATCGGATTGTTATGCGAATTGAAAGGAAGCGTAAGATTCATTCCTTTCAATGGTCTGTATTTCAGGAGACATGCAGATACAAATTCATTGGCGGGAACAGGCAAAGGTATGCCCATATACAAAAAAATCAGATCAAGGATTAGTCTTTTATGTCTAATACTTAAACGAATTAGGTAAATGACCACAGCATCAGTTGTATTTTACAATAATCCGGAAGATGAAATAATTAAGATTCTCAGCAGTCTGCAAGACAGTTCAGCTGAGAAAGTTTATATCATAGATCATTCCGATTCCGAATATATCAAACCAATCGCGACATCTTTCAGTAAAGTTACATATAGAGCATATCCCAATAAGGGATTCGGAGCAGGACACAATCACGCGATAAAGCAGGCAATCGATGACAATTCAGACTATCACGCCATCATAAACCCCGATATCTATTGGAATGGCGACGCCTTGAAACACCTCTCCAACTTTATGGACAAGAATAGGGATTGCGGATTGGTTATGCCAAAGATCCTTTTCCCAAATGGAGAAATCCAATATCTCTGCAAGCTTCTTCCAACTCCGATGGATCTTTTCGGAAGGCGCTTCGTTCCTTTTAAAGGATATAAAGACCAACTGAACGCAAATTATGAACTCAGATGGTCGGGATATGATAAGATAATGGAAATACCATGTCTTTCAGGATGCTTCATGTTTGTAAGGACAAAAGTATTGAAAAAAATCGGAGGTTTCGATGAGCGTTTTTTCCTTTATGCCGAAGACATGGACCTATGCAGGCGTATCGGGGAAGTTTCAAAAACAATTTTCAATCCTGAAGTATGCGTATACCATACTTTCCATAGAGCATCTTATAGGAGCGTGAAATATTTGAAACTACATATGATATCAATATTCAAATACTTCAACAAATGGGGATGGTTCTTCGATAAAAAGCGGAGGTTACACAACAGCAGATGTGTATCACTGATAAAATCGAATATATAATCCGACAAGCTTTTCTACATACGGATGAAAAAGAATCAATACCATCTTGTCTTTGCAAACCCGTTTATTTTAAACGGGATTACATGGATATTCGTATGGCTAATATACAACCTCGGATGGAGTCGGCTATGTCCGAAATTGTCCGGTGGTCTTGAATCATTCATTATAATCACATCTATCCTGTCGATATTGGCGGGCATCTTTACATTAAAACGCAAAACCATCCGTTATGCACCTATAAGTATTAACAAATCAAACATTAAGAACCAATACATCTGGTTGTTAATTCTTTACATCTTGCTCTTTATTGAATTTGCCGCAGCACGTGGCGTTCCTCTAATCGGATATGCAACCGGGAATGTTACAGTGAGTTACAGCGAGTTCGGACTGCCTTTCATTAATGTAATCGTAATAAACGGTTTTTCCGCACTGTGCATATATGCTTTCTATAGCTACAAGTCTACGGAAAATAAAAAACACAAACGAAAACTGATAATAATCACCCTCCTGTCGATATTCCCATTTATATTGATATTCAATAGAGGTGGATTAATGTCTAATGCGATAGGGATATTTATAATATCTTTGGTTACATCCCATAAACCGGGAAAACTGCTGATAAAGATAATAGCCATTATAATATTGATGCTATTTGCATTCGGTATTGCCGGTAACCTGCGTTTCGGTAAATCCGGAATGGACAAATTCACAAGTCTTGCCCAACCGACTAAAGCTTTTTCCGAATCGAAGATACCTAATGAATTTTTGTGGTCATACCTGTATATGGCAAGCCCTTTGGCAAACACACAGAACACGGTAGATCATTCAAACTGGGGCATAAGCGATTCTGAAGACCTACAGAATATTATCGTATTCGAAATGATGCCGGAAATAATCTCAAAACGTGTTGTCGGAAATCCGGAAGAAGTAAACCATGCCAATAGAGCCAGGCTGGTAAATCAGTCATTTACCGTATCATCACTATATGGGCGAGCTTACAATTATCTCGGATGGCAAGGTTTTTGGCTTCTTTTCATTTTTTTGCTGGTATTTATAATTATAAATATCAATATAATACCGAAAAAGTCAAGATATTACTTCCCCATGATTGTTTCGGTAGACATTATAGTTGTCTTAAATTTATTTGACAACATGCTCACATTCATGGGGCTGGTTCCTCAAGTCTTTATTTTCCTCCTCCTATATCTAACATCCAAGCTCCGCTTCAAGAATATGAGGGTATAAACCATTTAAATCTGTTGAATTGTCAAAGTCTATCGCACATAATATAATAGCAAAAAGCGTGTTGAATCTTTTCAACGTGCTTTTGCCTTTTATTATAACCCCATATGTATATCGAGTTCTCGGAACTCACAATATGGGTAACATCGACTATGCGACAACATTGTTCGGATATTTCGGAATGCTTGGACTATCAGGGATCTACAACTACGGACTGAGAGAAATCAGCGCACACAGAAACGACATAATATCGGTAAAGAACATATACAAGAACCTGTTTTGCATCGGATTGGTAACCAATCTCTTTTTTCTTGCCCTATATATACTGTTCATCACAATCTTCATCAAAGAGCCTGAACTCAGACAAATCTCATATATACTTTGTGGAAACCTTGTTTCCCAAATGATCTATGTCGAATGGTATAATGAGGCAATGGAAGAATTTAAATTCATCACCATAAAAACCGTTTCAATCAGGCTTATAAGTTTTATTTTTATATTCTCGCTTGTTCGAAATGAATCAGATGAATATATTTATGTCATAATAACTGTCGTAGTAGCAATTTTTAATTATCTGGTCAGTTACATATATTCACGCAGCAAGATTCGCTTAAGCTGGAAAGAACTTTTCTCAGACATACATCCTCGCCAATATATCATACCTCTACTGACAATCCTTGTTTTAAACAATACCGGATATTTATACACCGTGTTCGACAGGACGCTTCTCGGACACTATTGCGGAACAGATAGTGTTGCCTATTTTTCATTGGGTCAGAAGATTGTAGAATTATGCAAGCTTGTGATACTCTCTATCGTGTTCGCGACTCTCCCGAGACTGTCATTATACCTCAACGAGAATCCGGAACTATATCAGCACACCATAAAAAAAATTATGAAACTGACCCTGTCATTAATGATTCCGGTCAGTTTCAGCCTATTCATGCTTGCAGAACCAATCATCCTGCTATTCGGTGGTGAACAGTATATCCCCGCCGTGGCTCCCATGAAAATCTTTGCTTTGAGAATTATAATCCTGGGGATTGATGCAATCCTTTACAATCAGATAATATTTCTACATGGAAAAGAAAAAATACTTGTATTATATAATCTACTATGCGGAATCATAAACATAATCCTGAATATTATATTCTTGGACCACCTCTCTCCCGCTGTATCAATAACATGCACTTTAGCAAGCGAAATAATATTCGTTGGAATATGCCTAATATATATATATAGAAACATTAAGATCAAAGTAGGCTTATTCAATCTGACATGCCTTAGATATTTCGGTCTGTCATTACTTTTCATTCCTGTAATCTACGGAATTGGGATGTTAAGATTCGGTTATCAACTACAATTAGCCTTATCTATCGCAACATGTTCTATAATATATATAAGCAGTTTGTTTTTTTTAAAAGATCAAAATGCACTTGACCTTGTTACAATGATTAAAAAATTTTTACACCTGAATCATGACAGACAAAGAAATTAGAAACACAATCAAACTCAAATATACAAAACCGGGATTTACTGACAAAATGTTAGCAGATAATTTTCCATGTGCCTATCTTGGCCGATTATTTTCGGTATGGTTTATAAAACGTGATGTAACTCCGAATTATATCACGATGCTCATGGTAATTTTCGGAATCATCGGGAGTATCCTGTTCGCAATTCCATCCCTGCCATGCAAGATATTGGGATACTTGTGCTGGATAATGTGGTATACAATGGATAACAGTGACGGACAGGTAGCGAGATACACAAAAAATTTCTCACGATATGGAACTCAGATGGATTTTATGGCACACCTTATTGATCACCCCCTGATGAATATCGCAATATGGCTTACCTTTATACAGATTGTGAAGCCAGATGACATAATGCTCCTCTCACTATTCTCCATAATGGTTATTTCTTGCGAAATGCTACTGAGGAACATAACTTCATTCCAATTCCAAATGGCTAAAGAAGAAAAAACAAGTCATGCCAAGAACCCACAGAACATATTTAAATATCTGCTGATTCAGCTCACTCTTTTCCCGAACATCATAGTCCTGTTCTCTTGGATAATAATAGTAGATTATTGGCTGAGAATCGGTTTCTCAATTTATATATTCTATGGATGGGCAGTATACTTTATATTATGCACACTCAGAACAACCATTATCACTTTAATGCATTTTTACAGATCTTGACCATGCAGAAAAGAATGGTTAACAAAGGCTGTGCAAACCCAATATTCCCCTCTCTTAGAAACTGTTTAAATTTAATTGTGAGGTTCATTGAGAGGATTTTATGAGGTGTTTTTACGAGTCGAAGAGGGAGTATAGCGGGCTATGTGACCGATGAGACTCGGTGAAAACAACCATAAAAGGCCTCAAGGAAGCCACAAGATTCACTATATAAAAAATTTCGAATTAAATTTAAACAGTTTCTTACACCTAAAGATATGATAACAATGCAGTCACCAATGCTTTGTTATCACGTTTATCCCTAACTGCTATCCTTATAAATTCCTTATCATGTGGGAAGCCGCGCTTACCGCTACAATCCTTAATGAGAATATTATGATCCTTGAGAAGCAGAACAGCGAGTTCATGTGCCGTAAACCGATCTGTCACTTCACACAGGAAATAATTAGCCTGCGATGGCAAAACCCTAAGATAAGGAACAAGTTTAAGGATATTCTCAAAACGATCCCGTTCTTCTTTGAATTTGTCACACGCCAACCTGTAAGAATCTTCATACTTTCCGAATATCTGCATATAATATTCTGCAAACGAATTTATATTCCAAATAGAAACCTCCTTGCGTATATTTGAGATCATTGACCTATCGGAAGATGCAATAACACCCAACCTCAAACCAGGCACTCCATAGCTCTTTGATATGGATTTCACCACATACAGATAGGGATATTTCTCAAGGATATCATTCTTGATAAGAGACATATTTTTATCTACTGTTGAAAAATCAACAAAAGACTCGTCTATCACGAGTTTGATGCCTCGCTCTCCCGACCATCCTGCCAATTTGTTTAATTCTTGCCAGCTAAGTATGTTTCCGGAAGGATTATGCGGGTTGATCACTATCAAATTATCAACCTCATGTTCAGAAAAATAAGCGATTATATCATCTGATGTATATCGGAAATCAGGATAGCTTGTTTCATAAATCACCAGCTTTTCTTTATCTATACGATTAGGATATTCTTCAAACGTCGGATATATCACGCCTATCTTACCTCTTAGATTCTCAACAAGCACCTTAATCAGTTCTGCAGCACCATTCCCAACTGCAATATAATCGCTTTTTACATTGAAATATTTCGAAGCCAGCATAGAATTAACACCCATGCCGGAGGGATACTGACGGAGCAATGTTCCGAAGTTTGATCCGATCTCGTCAACCATCCTTTCCGGAGGAAAATAAGGATTCACGAGATAACAGAAATCGAGCAGGCATTGATATCTCCAATATCCCCCATATGAATGGTTAAGGTTATATAAACGGCATTCCGGATCTGCAAACATAGTCTCGGCAATATGCAAATCCTGAATGTCATCGATCTCGTACCAACCGTTGGCATCTACAGGAACACCTTTTATACGGATATTACCCACCAATACAAGAAGACTGAGCACCTGCTCATAATATTCATTTTCGCCTATCGACTTTATATATGCCTCAAGAAAGGGAATATATTGGGAATTAATAAACGAACGAGACAGCTTGTATATATTTACTGTCTTATAGTAATTGTCTATATCTGAATAGCAGAAAGCCTTTTTATTTATAAAATTAACAATATTATTGTCGCCATCTATCTTCACCATTGTTCCATCCATCCATCTCTCATATTTGGAGACTAATGCACAATCGGGATAAGGATATGACAATAATTCATCCAACAGTTCATTCTCAAATATGATATCCGACTCAAGAAGCAGCGTATCATCCTCTTGAAATAATGACCTGGTAAGCCATAATGAATAAATATTGTTGGTCTTATCATATTTGCTATTCTCAACAAACATAATATTCTCGCCGGGATATCGAGACTTCAAATAGTTCTTAAGCTTGTCACCTTCATAGCCTATGACTATAATGATACGTGACAATGACAGACTTAAGAGATGATCCATCATCCTGTCAATGAGTTTCTCATTATTGACAGAAATCATACATTTTGTATTATTCGCTGTCAGATCACCAAGCCTACGCCCCATTCCGGCGGCTAATATTATTGCTTGCATAGCTACATCTTTATAGTACGTTCTTTATATTCCCGGATTCTTTGCCACTTTGATAAGCTGTTCCAGCGAACTTGATTTCTTCGGGCGCTGCTCCACGCAATGATCAAAGAAGGAAAGGCGGTGAATGTCGCTGCCACACACATCTATCATACCTTCCTTTAGCAGCCACTCGCTTTTCTTGCGTGCCGACTCTCCGTAGCCCCCTACAAGAGAGATGAAGTTGGTCTGAAACAACACGCCGCGTTCTTTCCATTTGCGGTAATCGCTCTCATCCATATAGCGGTAACGCTCCGGATGGGCAAGCACAGGGGTGTAGCCGAGACTCAACACACCTTCGATCATCTCTTCCATGCCATAAGGGGGATTCATGTAGCTTGTCTCCACAAGGAGATGCTTCCCTGCATCCCCGATCGGAAGAAACAAATTATCCTCCAGACGCTCCTCAAACAAAGAATCAAGCATATTCTCGGAAGCCAGCCGCAATTCTATAGGTCCGTCATAGGCATCCTCAAGCTCCGAGAACCGTTCCCGAAGCTCCGCAGGAGTATTGGGATAATCCTCCATCACATGAGGTGTGAGCCACACTTTTTTTATACCGACATCCTCATATCGCTTCAAGACTGCAAGAGAATCCTCGATAGTCTTGATTCCATCGTCAACTCCCGGAAGTATGTGGGAATGCCAATCTGTGAAACCGGCAAACAATCCGGATTCTATTAATTTATCTGTAGATTTAAAAGGCCACATAATTTATCATCCATAATAATCGTATGCGCCATATGCCTTACGGCTGGCACGCTCCGTGCCGTTCAGCACTATACACATCTGCTTGAAGCGCTTGCTACGATATATCGTATCAATATTCGGGAGATCTTTACGATCAAGCAAGCCGGCACGGACTACAAATATCGTGCGGTCCACAAACCTTTCGATGATCTGCGTGTCCACAACTATATCCGCCGGAGGACAATCCACGAAGACATAGTCATACTCTTTCCTCGCCTCTGACAGGAACTTTTCAAGACGACCGTTATCCAGAAGTTCAGACGGGTTGGGAGGGCGATGACCTATAGGCATCACGAACATCCCCTCATGACCCGGGACAGGAACCACAAAGCTTTGCCAATTGTCTGTCCCTCCGGTCAAATAATTGGAAATGCCTTTCGACGGCATGTTGACAAACTGAGATGCTGATCCATGACGCAAATCCCCATCCACCACAAGAACTTTCTTGCCTTTCAAGGCAAAAGATGCTGAAAGGTTAAACGAAATGAATGATTTTCCGGAACCGGGATTAAAAGATGTGAGCATGATAACATTCGATGCTCCTTGAGAACGGTTCATGAAATCAATATTTCCCCTTATGATACGGAAAGATTCGCTCACTACATCACGGCTACCTTCACTGACAGCCACAAGTACCTTCTCAAGTTCACGCGAATTTTTCTTACTTTTTGCTAACAAACCGCGCAACGGCTCGAATATTGATTTTTTACCGACATATGGGATCTCTCCGGCAAACGGAGTTGACATTTTTTCAAGATCCTTGCGGCTACGGACTTTCGTGTCGGTTGCTGATATTATATAGATCATCACACCGGGAACGCACAAACCAAGCAACATGCAGACTACAAGTATAAACTTGACTTTTGGAGCCACAGGCTGAAGCGAACCGGTAGGAGGCGTGATTATGCGAGTATTGTCAGCGGTAAATTTCTGTGTCAGTTCGTTCTCTTCGCGCTTTTGAAGAAGATACAGATAGAGAGACTCCTTCACTTTCTGCTGACGCTCTATGCTGAGCAGATATTTCGCCTGGGTGGGACCCGATGCAAGCTGCCCCTCCGTAGTGCCCTTTGCCTGCTGCATATTCCTGAGTGTCTTCCCTAAAGCTGCAATCTCCGCATCTATTGCCTTGACAATAGACTCTCGCAAACCGCGTATCTGTCCGTCATAATCCACAACGAGCGGGTTCGAATCCGACGAACTCGCGGCAAGTGTGTTGCGGGAAAGAAGAAGATTATTGTAACTGCTTATCTGAGTTTCAAGTGTCGGAGAACCGATTCCTGTATTCACAGGAATCACGCTCTTTGCATTTGCTGGATTGTTAAGGTAATCCCTCAGATAGATCGACATCGACATCTGGTTATTGACCTCAAGCATCTTGGCAGAAACCTCTGCAGATTGCTGCAACTGCATCTTTGCCGCCTCCTGAAGGTCGGGCACGAGATGCTCCGACTTAAACTTGGATATGTCGCTGTCGACAGATCCAAGTTCCGACTCTATCAGTCTCAGACGATCGTCAATAAAGTTTGAAGTGGCAACGGCAACCCGGTTTTTGTCATAAACCCAATTGTCGTTGTAGACCGCGACGATCTCGTTCAGCACATCTACCGCGCGCTGTGTAGAAACATCTTTCATACTCAGGTCTATCACATCTGCATCCTTATCGGCAAGATCTGCCTTAACGAGTCCGCTGTAGGTCTCCACCGTGCTCTGCATCCCGTTGCGCTCAACTATGATTTCCGAGAGCGTCTTGATTTTCTTCCCTTTGGGAGCGGCATAGTTTGTGTCGGGAGTTATAGAGACTTTACCGACAGGTGTCTGTATCGGTCCGGAACCGATCTTCGCTTTGACCTCTTTCTCGATTTCTTCATCGCCGTCTGGTGTCTCAAGATGGAATTTACGCAACACGATAGCCCCGTCTTTGCCAAGTTCAATCCTGAATCCTGCCGCCTGCTGCTCCTCAAGATCATGGAATCTGACATTGACCGGCAGGTTGGTGCCGTAAAGAGTTTTGTCGTGGAATCTACCAGGCGCACTATAATTCACGTCGAGTCCAAGATTCTTTACGACCTCATACATAATTGCAGGAGATGAAAGCGATATCAATTCATTGTTTACGTTTGTATTTGATGAAACCAAACCTAATGAAGAGAATGCATTGCTAATATCGGCAACTCCGCCGCCACCATCCTGATCCTTGATCAGCAACTCCATGCTACGGGAATAAACAGGCTGCTGACGGAGAATATATAGCACTCCGATACAAGAGAAAATCAAAAGGGAAACCGCAAACCATCGCCATTTCGCAAGGCATTGCATCAGAAAGTCTTTCAACGAGAATGCTTCCTCCTCTTCAGAAACCTGCGTCCTAACTATATTTTCGTCCATTATTCGTATTATCTTATGCTTATTTATTGATAAAGACCGCGATGGTGGTCACTACCGATGTCAGAAGCGAGGCTACCGACACCCAGAAACTAACGCTCAGGGCATTGTTTCCGTTGACTGTGCTCGAACGTTTCTTCTGTGCATTCGGCTCAACATAAATCACATCGTTCTGACTCAGATAGAATGCAGGACTTTTCACCAGTGATGCAGCGTCCGTGAGATCAAGCACGTATGTATTAACCTTGCCGTCTTCAATACGAACCACTTTCACATTTTCCCGTTGTCCGTTTATCGTCAAATCTCCGGCAAGCGTAAGCGCCTCTATTATATTTATATCGTCGCGGTTCAGGTCATAACGTCCGGGACGGCTAACTTCTCCAAGCACACTTATTCCGGTGCTTAAGAAGTCCACCAATACGGTAGGATCTTTCACAAGCTCCCTGCCCACAAGTTCTCCCTTTATATATCCCGACAACTCGGCACGTGTCATACCCTCAACTTTTATATCCCCGAGGACGGGAAAGTCAATGTATCCTGCAGGGGAGACTGTATAAGAAGCGACACTCTCCGACTGCCCTCCGGTATATGGACGCAGTTCAGCCCCGGTCCCGTTAGTGCTACCGCCTTGACCTACCCTTGATGAATAAACCGGAAGATTGAACAGCGCCGAGAGTTGTGGATCCTTGGATTTCACGATGATAGAAAGTTTGTCACCGGGTTTCACCTTAATAGGCGCACTTTTGGCAGTCTCGAGAATTACTGCAGGATCTACATCTTGAAAATAGGCAACATCCTTTGGTACGCCACATCCGGTCATTATCAACGCGATCATGCCGGTTATCAAGCCTCGTATCACGAGACGGGATTTATTCATATATTCAATATTAATCGTATAAAACTTTGCCCAGGCGGCGCTCCCTCGCTCGAATCATTTTCGTCAACAGGATATTGAGCGCCAACCACAACAATACATCTCCCAATATTATCAATGTGGGCTGCATGACACGGCTCATCAACACATTTACAATTACAAACAACATGTCGAAAACCAATATCGCAACCAACGCCTGCCATTGGGGCATGCCCAATGCAAGGAATTTGTGATGGATATGGCATTTATCCGGAAGGAAAGGGTTGTGTCCCCGTCTTACCCTATGGAAAAACACTCGTGCAACGTCAAAGCAAGGCAATATCAGTGGAGAAACCGCCATTACAAAGATGTTGCTGCCTGACAATATTGCATCCTCCTGAATATTGAACACGGCAATCGCCAGAAATGCAAGCATCAGACCGATTGTCAGCGAACCGGTGTCACCCATAAAAATCTTTTTCTGTTTCTCGGGATTACCGAAAACATTATAGTAGAAAAACGGGATCAAGGTGCCAAGTGTAGCCCCCGACAATATCATCCATGCGTATTCATTACATATATAGAACACATATGAATACCATACAAGAGCCACGGCACTGAGCCCGGATGCCAGACCGTCTATACCATCTATTAGATTAACGGCATTTACCACATATATTATACAGAAGGCTGTAATAATCCAACCGATCCACGAGGGAAGCTCCCTTATCCACAGAAAGCCATACAGATCGGAAACCCACATGCCGGATGCCATTATAAGCACTGCAGCTATTATCTGCAACAGGAATTTGCCTCTGTATCTGACCCCAATGAGATCGTCAGCCATTCCCACAAGATATATGAGCATCGTGCCGCATACAAGGAAAAACAACGGCACCGTGACAATTCCCGTAAGGGGGATTATCTCGGCATAATGAAAATGAAGGTTGAAACCCGCCACAAGACAGAACGAGAATATCAGGGCAGGCAAAAAAGCCACGCCTCCGAGCCGAGGCACGATCCCGCGATGGATCTTGCGTTCATCAACCGTGTCAAAAAGTTTCTTGCGGAATGCGATGAGAAGTATCTTCGGAATAATCAAACCTGTTATAAGCACCGAAATCGCCAAAGCCAAGACATAGTTTTGAATCCAATAAGCCATAGTAATATTTTTAAAATAAATAATGTTAACGTTAAAGTATGCTTAAGTTTGACATGAATTTAAGGTTACAGCACAAGCCGCTGAGAAACAGCCTTCCACACAAGCAGAAATTAGACGAAAACATACCCTTATAAGTTTCTTTTTAAATGTTATTTTCGCAAATTTACTAATTTTTGTTTAATCATCAAAATAAGTAACCAAACATACAAATAATTAGAAAGCAAAATTCCGTATTAAAAAAATTCCATGTTTGATATTTTGACTGTTTATACCAAATAATTAATTTTGCATCCCAATAAGTATGACTCGCAAATAATTTCGATATCATACTTAACGTGCATGCTTTAAAAAATATTCATTTTACAATAGAAACAATGTCAACAAACACTATCGATAACGCCCGCAAGGTAACGACACGCCGTCTTGTGGAGATGAAACAGCGTGGTGAGAAAATATCAATGCTCACCGCTTATGATTACTCTTCTGCCAAAATTATCGATGCCGCAGGAATCGACGTGATCCTTGTCGGAGATTCCGCCTCGAATGTAATGGCAGGCAACGTCACGACGTTACCCATAACTCTCGACCAGATGATATATCATGCGAAATCGGTGATTAAAGGCACTTCGAGGGCACTTGTCGTTGTCGACCTCCCTTTCGGAACATACCAAGGCAACTCCAAGGAAGCCCTCGCTTCTGCAATCCGGATAATGAAGGAAAGCCATGCCGAAGCCGTGAAGATGGAGGGGGGATCTGAAATCCGCGAGTCAATAGAGAGGATTTTGTGCGCCGGAATACCGGTAATGGGACACCTCGGGCTCACACCCCAAAGCATTAACAAATTCGGAACCTACAGCGTGCGCGCACGCCAGGAGGAAGAGGCTGCAAAACTCATAGAGGATGCCAAGATGCTTGATGAGATCGGCTGCTTCGCAGTAGTCCTTGAAAAAATACCTGCAGAACTTGCCGCCCGCGTTGCGAAAGAGATATCAATACCCGTAATCGGCATAGGCGCCGGAGGCGGAGTGGACGGACAAGTGCTCGTGATGCACGACATGCTCGGCATCAATCAAGGATTCTCGCCGAGATTCCTGCGCCGTTATGCCGATGTGGCAGGAATAATGACAGACGCGGTGCAGCATTATATAGACGACGTGAAGTCCGGTGATTTCCCGTCGCCCGCCGAATCTTATTAAAAAAATCAAAAAAAATTTGGCGGAATAAAAAATTGATTGTAACTTTGCACTCGCTTAGCCAAGGAACATGAAACCGAGGCGAAAGTTCAAATCTTTCGGGGTGTAGCTCAGTAGGTTTAGAGTACGCGTCTGGGGGGCGTGAGGTCGCAAGTTCGAATCTTGTCACCCCGACTGATTAAAGTCCGGCAGTTTTTCAACTGCCGGACTTTTTATTTATACCTCCTCAACACCAATATTAAACCAACGGCAATTAATACAGCCAACAGCATATTCCGGAATCCCGAACCCCACGACATCTCACCACCCCCAGCAACAGCCTGCCTCTCCTTCACAAAAACCGAATCCCTGACAGTTCGGAACACAGTATCGGCAACAATTCTCTCCCGCCAACGCCATTTGACCGCCTCCACCTTTACCGTATCCCCACCTTCCCTTATCCGTATCGTATCCCTGTCAGCAAGACGTTCCGCTGAATTTCGCGAAACATACACAGTGTCAACCTTAACTCCCCTGGTCTCTAACGGCACATACACCTTGCGCGTACATGCCGAAGCAAAAACAGACACGACAGCTAGAACAACCATAAACATGGTGCGGACATCAAAAGACGGGCATGCCTTCTTTGCGAAATCCCGATGCCCAAACACCCGCGAATCAGGGATGCGATATTTACCCTGCAGACGTTTTACCAGCTCCGCCAGCGAACGCCGTTGCGCAGCAGTCCGCGTATCCTTGGGCGCCTTCATAGCCTTGTCCATACCACCAACATAGCACACCCCTATCGAACGCCTGTTCATACCGGACTCCACACAATGAGCGCCTACAAAACCTTCTCCCCTGCCAACCTCTACCGATCCGTCAAGACGCACAACGTAATGATAACCTACATCCTCGAATCCCCTCGCTTTGTGCCACGCCTTAATATCATCCACGCCATGATCACGCCCCTCAGGCGTAGCCGAGCAATGAATCACGATAGCATCCGTAATCTTCCTTCTTTCCATAACACATTTATTTTTAACAGCTTCTTAGCTCCTATAATGGTAATCAATTCCGAACAGTGCTCCGGCGAATGTCAACATCTCACCAAAACCGACCAACACAGAAGAGTGAATCTCCCCTTGAGGCGGAAATAAAAAACCGCAACCAAGAAGCACACAACCGGCAAAAGTGATTAAGGTGGCTACAAAAAGCTGAAGCCTCGTATCCCTCTCACGACCTGACAAGCGAGATTTAATCCTCGAAAAATCCTTATCCCCCTCAACCGGACATTTATCTCTTTCAACTTTCTCCATAAGACATCAAAAAAATATTTAACGACACAAAATAAGCCAACCTCCCTTAAATGTGAGGTTTATCTATTTAATTCGACACCTTCTAAACACCATCAGAAAAAAATATTCAAAAAAAGTTGTCAAAAAATTTGGTGGAATAAAAAATTGGTTGTAACTTTGCACTCGCAAACGGGAAACAACAACAATCCCAAGATGCTAAAATACTCAAATGGTGCGGTAGTTCAGTTGGTTAGAATACATGCCTGTCACGCATGGGGTCGCGGGTTCGAGTCCCGTCCGCACCGCTGAGGAGAGAGGAAGAGTAGCAGCGCAAACTTATGTTTCCTGCTACTCTTTTTTCGTATTTTAAAACACCACCTCCCAAAAGTCATGACAGTTACAATAATCAACGGACCGAATCTAAATTTACTAGGAAAGCGAAAACCGGAGATATATGGAGAAGAAGACTTCAACCAGACCCTGTCAAAAATTCGCGAGTCTTTCCCGGAAATAGAAATCAGATATTTCCAATCAAATTCAGAAGGGGAAATAATCGATAAAATACAGCAGGAAAACGCAGACAGCCAAGTTGCGGGACTGATCATCAACCCCGGTGCATACGCGCATTATTCTTATGCAATCGCCGATGCAATTGCCGATTCTAAAATTCCCGTAATTGAAGTGCACATATCAAACATTCACGCCCGCGAACCTTTCCGCGCCACCTCCGTAACAGCACAATCGGCATCAGCCGTTATTACAGGATGCGGTCGCAAAGGGTATGCCATGGCAATCGGATTCTTAAAGGAGACCTTATGAACCGGGAAATATTGCAGTATGTAGAAAACCACATCTCTCCCCAGCCTGACTATCTCACACATATAGAGAGACAGACCAACCTGCGCCTGCTGAACGGCAGAATGTGTTCCGGACTCCTGCAAGGGAGATTACTGAAAATGCTTGTAAACATGATACGACCCAAACGCGTGCTCGAACTTGGGACATTCTCCGGTTTTTCAGCGCTCTGCATCGCCGAAGCGCTCGAACCAGAGGCAACAATCGATACAATCGAAATAGATGATGAACTTGAGGATTTCATTCGTCATAACCTTTCGCTCGCGTCTTGCGGTGAAAAAGTGAACCTGCATATAGGGAAAGCTGAAGAAATCATGAAACAATGGGGTGCAAACACGTTCGATCTCATCTTCATCGATGCCGACAAACGCCGCTACATCCTCGATTTCGATCTGGCACTGCCACTCCTTAAGAAGGGGGGATACATCCTCGCCGACAACACCCTTTGGGACGGGCACGTAATCGATCCTGCAAAAGACAACGACCCGCAGACACGTGGCATAAAGGAATTTAACGACATGATCTGCAAGCGCCAAGACATAGAGGCAGTAATACTGCCCCTGCGCGACGGACTGACTCTCATTCGCAAGAAATAAACGATTTGCGGCAACAAGCCGTTATATGATAAGTAACCAACCGGTTAAGCAAGTAACAAAAATTATTATTTATGGAAGGTAAACGTCAAGCCAAGATATCCCGCTTGATTCAAAAGGAATTGAGCGAAATTTTCCGCCGCCAGACCGCGGCGATGGGCAATGTGCTCGTATCCGTAAGCGCAGTCCGGGTCTCTCCCGACCTGAGCATCGCGAAAGCTTACCTGAGCATATTCCCTCCGGAGAAATCACATGAGATATTAGAGAACATCAAGAACCAATCGAAGACCGTGCGCTACGAGCTCGCGCAAGCCGTGAAATCCGTGTTACGCAAATGTCCGGACCTTCAATTTTATCTTGACGATTCTCTCGACTACATAGACAACATAGACCGACTTCTCGCATCCGACAAGAAATGAGAGGGAAACCGGCGGCATGGATAGCCTGGCGCTACCTCGTATCTAAAAAATCACACAGTGCAGTAGGCGCCATTTCGGTGGTGTCGATATGCGGCATGGCAGTAGCCACTGCCGCAATAATCTGTGTGCTTTCCGTGTTCAACGGATTCAAGGAAGTGATAGCCGAAAGACTTGACACGCTCTCTCCCGACATCATGGTCACACCGGCAAAAGGGAAGGTTTTCGAAAATGCCGACTCTCTGGCATCCGTGCTATCAGGAATCAAAGGGGTGGCAATAGCCACCCCTACGCTCACAGACAATGCCCTCACCATATGTGACTCACGCGAAATGCCGATAACCCTCAAAGGAGTAAATATCAGCGAATACAGAAAGATAACCTCTTTGGATTCTCTGATTATAGACAGGGAAAGTGCGGCAATATCCACCGATATCCCCAAGACTGAGGCAATATTATCGATAGGCACCGCCGCCGGAATATCCGCGACTCCGGGTGAAAAGATTTTGCTATTCACCCCCATAAGGGAAGGAAGGGTAAACCTTTCAAACCCCGCCTCCTCTTTCCTCACTGATTCCGTTACAGCAACAGGGGTCTTCAGGACAGACCAATCGGAATTTGACGAGAACCTTGTCATTGTCGACATAGACATAGCCAGGGAGTTGCTTCAATATGACAGCGAGGCGTCTGCAATCGAGATCCTTGCAGCGCCACAAACAGACATAGAGAGCCTGACAGAAAGAATCTCCGACAAGCTCGGCACCGGATTCATTGTTAAAGACAGGCTACGCCAGCAGGAAATGAATTTCCGAATGATATCCATCGAGAAATGGGTCACGTTCCTCCTCTTATTCTTCATTCTCGTGATTGCATCTTTCAATATCATATCCTCATTATCCATGTTGGTGATAGAAAAAGAGAAATCGGTCCCGGCTCTTCGATCAATAGGATTAAGCCTGAAGAACATAGGTGCGGTTTTCTTTTGGGAAAGCATATTCGTATCCGCAATCGGCGGTTTTTCAGGCATATGTCTCGGGGTTTCGCTTACCCTTTTGCAAGAGCATTACGGACTCATAACGTTACAGGGAGACCCGTCGACCCTTTCGGTGCAGGCATATCCCGTACATATGCTTCCGTCAGATATATTAATAACCATTACCCCGATCTTGCTAATAGGGTTCGCCTCAGCTGTCATAACTGCCTCTTACGCTAAATCCCGCGCAAGACTGAAAGATACCTCCAAATAGCCAAAATGAGTTAAATTCTGTCAATTTGTTACAATTTATCTCCCATTGTCTTGTAAATTTCATAATTTATATATAAATTTGCATTAATATTAATAAAGATTATATACATTTTAACCAATTAACCCAAATTTAAAAAGCAGTCGCGTCTTGACTAAATCCGGGTCCGGCTCAAATCTAATCAACATAATGGATAAAATTGACAATCTCGACAAAAAAATTCTTAATATCATCATGCAGAACGCCCGCATCCCTTCTAAAGATGTGGCAATCCAATGCGGCGTTTCGCGTGCGGCAATCCACCAACGCATACAGCGCCTGATAGATATGAAAGTAATCACGGGGTCCGGCTATATCGTCAATCTCCGTTCTCTCGGATTCAACACGTGCACATATATCGGTGTCCGTCTTGAAAAAGGTTCTATGTATCGTGAGGTGGTGAAAGAATTTAACAATATCCCGGAGGTGGTGGAATGCCACTTCACAACCGGTCCATATTCCATGCTGATCAAGGTTTACGCACAAGACAACCAACATCTTATGGAACTTCTGAACGACCGCATCCAGCATATACAGGGAGTCACCGAAACTGAGACGCTGATCTCTCTCGAACAGAGCATGAACCGTCAGATCCACATAGAGACTGACGAACCTGCTTGATGCAGACGGACATGTAGTAGTCTCGCTACAATATAAGAATCATAAATTCATTTCATATGAATCTCAAGATATCAAATAAGTCCCTTTATTCCATTTTGGCCGTGGCATTCCTTGCCCTAACGGCCTTTCTTTTTTTCTGTCCCGATGACATAGAAGGAAACGTGCTCCAGCAGCATGACATACAACAGGGAATAGCAAACGGACAGGAAGGCAAAGCCTTCCATGAAGCCACAGGTGAAACCACCCGCTGGACAAACTCCCTATTCGGAGGCATGCCCAATTTCCAGATAGCCCCTTCATATCCGGCGGGGAAAGCCATAGGGTGGATATGGAATGTCTACACCCTCGGACTCCCGTCTCCGGCAAACCTCCTGTTTGCAATGATGTTGGGATTCTTCATAATGGGGTTATGCCTGAGACTGAAATGGTATAACGCCCTGTTCGCTTCAATTGCATGGGGATTTTCTTCTTATTTCATAATAATAATTGGAGCGGGGCATATATGGAAATTTGTCACCCTTGCCTATATACCACCGACAATTGGCGGTATTGCGCTATGTTACAGAGGTAAATACCTTTCCGGGACAGCCATTGCATCGCTTTTCGGAGCATTGCAGCTACAAAGCAACCATCCCCAGATGTCGTATTATTTCCTTTTCGTGATTTTCGCCATGGTTATCGCATGGTTATTCTCGGCGATACGCGATCATAAAATGAAACAATGGGGAATTGCAACGGCATGCGTGATTGCAGCCGGTGCACTTGCGGTAGGCACAAATTCGGCAAGCCTATACAACTCCTACGAATATTCCAAGGAGACTGTGCGCGGACGCGCAACAGATCTAACCCCGGCTCCCGGAGCTGAAACGGGAGGAATGAGCCGAAGCGCCATCACGGCTTGGAGCTATGGTATTGACGAAACAATCTCCCTCCTTATACCTAATGTGAAAGGAGGCGCTACTATAAAACCCGTAGCGGGAGAGACCCAGATCCTCTCCCTTGCTGATACTGACAAAGCAGATGACTTGAACCTCTCTCCCGAAGAATTACAATTCCTTTCACAATTCCCGCAATATTTCGGCAACCAGCCCATGACAAATGGACCTGTCTATGTGGGAGCGTTCGTTTTACTGCTTGCCATTCTTGCCTTGTTCACGGTCGATTCTCCAATGAAATGGGCATTATTCTCCGTTTCCATATTCGCAATCCTCCTCTCATGGGGACACAATTTTGAGGCATTCACTAATTTCTTCATAGATAATTTCCCAGGGTACAATAAATTCCGTGCTGTCGCGAGTATCCTGGTAATTGTCGAATTTACCATCCCGCTTCTTGCCGTTATGGCGTTGAAACAAATGATGGAGACTGAAAATTATCTCGAACGCTTCAAATGGATATTATATACGGTATTCGGTCTCGGAATCGCAATCTGCTTCCTTGGCTGGATTGCCCCCTCAATATTCGGAGAGCCATACAGCGCAAACGAGATTCAGCAGCTCCAACAGGTTGGCGCATTCTCGAATCCTCAGTATTACAACATACTCAATGCTATCCGCGAGACAAGGCTATCCCTGGTAAGCACGGACTGCCTGCGTTCCCTTATATTCATACTCCTCGGTGGAGCTGTGATTTACATGTATCTTAAAGGCGTGGTCACAAATCGTGCCGTATTCGCGTGCATGCTTGCAACCGTGATGCTCATAGACCTTTTCTCTGTAGGAAAACGTTATGTAAATTCAGAAAATTTCACTCGTCCGGCTCTTGATGAAGTAACTTTCAACAAAACCGCTGCTGACGAAGCAATCCTGAAAGACACGTCAAACTATCGTGTATATGACGTGCAGGGACTTTATTCCGCCCGTTCCTCTTATTTCCACAAAACAATCGGAGGATACCATGCGGCAAAATTGACCCGCTATAACGATTTGCTTGAGCATCAGATATCCAAAGGCAATATGGGCGTAATAAACATGCTCAACACCAAATATTTCCTTTCGGGCGATAAGTACGAGCAAAATCCGGAGGCTCTCGGCAACGCATGGTTCGTAGACAGCATCACATATGTTTCCAACGCCGACAAAGAAATGGCGGCTCTCGATTCCCTTGACACGGCAACCTCGGCTGTTGCCGATGAAAAATTCCGTCAGACCCTCGGCAATGCTGTTCACAAGGCTCACGGAGACACCATATATGAAACTTCATATGCACCTAATGCCCTAACCTACAGGTCTAACTCAGCCAATGGCGGAATCGCAATATTCAGCGAAATCTATTTCCCCTGGGGGTGGACTGCGACAATAGACGGCAAGGAAACTCAGATCGGGCGGGTAAATTATGTGCTTCGTGCAATTCGCATCCCGGCAGGGCAACATGAAATAAAATTCCGTTTTGATCCTCAGTCCGTAAGGGTGACCAACAACATCTCCATCGCATCTGTAACCGGAATATATGCTATATGCGCCTTGGCGATCCTGTTGCTCATTCTCCCTTCAATCAGGAAGAGATTCGGAAAAAATAAGTAAGAAGGTGTTTACAAGATGGCGTAACTCTCACGGCTTTGGCGTTCATTCCCCTTTCGGCTTCCAATTAGTCGAAAGGGTGATAAAACGCCAACGCGGTTATGCCTATTACGCAGAGGAAGATATCGACAGGTGCTGTCTCCTTAAACATTCACGGGGAAACCTCGCCAAGGGGGCAAGGATGCTGTTACGTCTTGCCTGCATGCTGAAATTTGAATCGGCATTTTTAAGACCGGATGCACACCCCGCATTCCATGCTGCACTGAAAGGAGCCAACTCACGGATAAGAATCGTTGATAATCCGCCCGACTCTTTATCATGCGACATGATTGCATCCCGAAGAGACTCCATACCGTTGGATAGTCTTTCCGCATTTATATCCATGGAAGGGAAAACAATATTACTCAAAGATTTTCCCGAAGGATGGTGCGAAAAACTTTTTGACGCAATGCCTGAAGGAATAATGATCAAAGGCAAAAGAAATGTCATTTTAATATCCCGTCCGGGAATGCAAAAAGTTTCCTATCTAATGTACATTTAGAAGCTGTTTACTTAGAAGCTGTTTAAACCACATGGCAACCTGCTAAATATGCGTCCATTCAAATCCTCGGAAAAGTTACTCACGGATTTCGCGAATTTCTTGCTTCTTGAACGCGGACTCTCAACACACACCCTCGAAGGATATCATACGGACGTAACCCACCTTTTTGAATTTCTTGACAGTTCAAATATCCCAATATCGGACACCGATACCGACACTTTGCATCAGTTCCTTTGCACACTGCATGACATCGGAATATCGGCAAGATCACAAGCAAGGATACTGTCCGGGATACGCGCATTCTTCAAATTCCTTCGTCTTGAAGGATATATTGAACATGATCCTTGTGAACTCCTGGAAGCTCCCCGTTTCGGCAGGACCCTTCCGGATGTCCTGTCAGTGGAAGAAATAGACTCGATGATCGGTGCCCTTGATCCAAGTAAAGATGAATCCCCCCGCAACCATGCGATAATAGAAACACTTTATGGCAGTGGAATCCGCGTCTCCGAACTTGTAGAGCTACGACTTTCCCGCACAAACCTTGAAGACGGTTATCTTGTCATTACTGGCAAAGGCAACAAACAGCGTCTTGTGCCCTTGTCTCCCGAATCCATAAGGCTCATAAAGGAATATCTCCCTATACGGGAAAGATTGAACATAAAACCTGATTCACGCGACATATTGTTCCTTAATCGCAGAGGAGGGATGATGAGTCGCGTGATGGTGTTTTACGTAATCCGCGATCTTGCCAAGGAAGCGGGAATAATAAAAAAAGTGTCGCCACATACGTTGCGACACTCTTTTGCCACTCATCTGCTCGAAGGGGGAGCAAACCTGCGTGCAATCCAGGAAATGCTGGGGCATGAATCAATATCTACGACCGAAATCTATATTCATCTTGACCGTTCCCGCTTACGCACCGAACTTCTTGCCCATCACCCCCACTATCGTAAGAAGTTATCCGACTGAAAAAGCGAATTTTATCTCGCGGTCATAGCTTTCTCCCACCTTAAGGAGCTGAGAAGGAAATTCAGGTTTATTCGGAGCATCAGGGAAACCCTGCATCTCTATGGCAACGCCTTCATAATCCTCGTATGAGCGTTTGCTATTATTTGCCGGACAGCCGGCAAGCCAATTGCCGGTATAAATCTGCACTCCCGGCTGATCGCTGCTTACAGACAGTATCCTTCCGGATTTTGCAGCCTTAAGCAAAACTGCATCCTCAACCATACTGCCCGGAGTCCATTCATCCAGAACCCAGCAATGGTCATAACCCTTGCCTATCTTTAAAGCCTCAAACTCAGCCTTGATATCCTTCCCGATTTTCTTCAGTTCAGTGAAATCCATCGGTGTGTCGGAAACCGGAGATACCTCTCCTGTGGGAATCTGTGTTTCATCCGTCGGAAGCCAGTTTGCAGCCTTGATTCTCATTTCATGATCAAAAACAGATCCGGCATCTGCACCGTCAAGATTCCAATAAGCATGATTGGTCATGTTGATTACGGTATCTGCATCTGATTCCGCATGAAAACTGAGTTTAAGAACATTATCGTCGCCCCAGTGATATGTAGCCTCGACTGTCAGATTACCCGGATAATACTCCTCTCCATCCTTTGCACGATAAGTGAACCGCACGCCATCTGACAATTCCTCCGCATCCCAATTCTGATTCTGGAAACCTTCAGGACCACCGTGCAGTGCATTCGGACCATTATTTATCGAAAGTTGATACTCTTTGCCGTCAACCTCAAGATGCCCTTTCGCGATACGGTTGGCATAACGTCCGGGACATTTGCCGAGGCAGGGACCGTCGGCAATATAGTCAGCGGCATCGGCATAGCTGAGTGCAACGTTCTCAATCTTTCCATCCTTGTCGGGGACACACACTTGCACAATACCGGCACCCATGGTGGAGAGCACCACCGACGCGCCCTGCGCGTTGGTGAGCTCATACCATGTGATCTCCCCTTTCTGAGAAGGAAATTTCTTAACAGTGATTTTCATGATCACTCCTCTATTTTTCTGGCACCGTCAGAGATCACTACATCGTAGATCTTGGGTTCGTGACCATATTTCTCTTTAAACTTGTCAACCGCGATCTTGATGAAATCATCATGGAGTTCATTTTTAACAAGGTTGATTGTGCAGCCACCGAAACCGCCACCCATGATGCGGGAACCGGTAACGCCCAAAGTCTTGGCAACGTCATTGAGGAAGTCAAGCTCTTCGCAACTAACTTCATAATCCTTGGAAAGACCGTTATGAGTCTCATACATCTTCTTTCCTACAGTCTCATAATCGCCGGCATTGAGGGCATCGCAAACATCCAGCACGCGCTGTTTCTCTTCAATCACGAATTTTGCGCGGAAATAGTCCTCAGCCGTAATGTCACCCTTGATTTCTTCAAGAGCCTCCATTGTGGCATCGCGAAGCGTGTCGATACCGAGACGTTTGGCTACGCGTTCGCAAGATTCACGACGTTTGTTATAAGGGGAATCCTTTAGTTCATGCTTAACACGTGAATCCACGAGGACAAGCTTATAATCCTGCGGATTGAAGGGGAAATATTCATATTCCATGGAACGGCAGTCAAGGCGCATAAGATTCCCCTTGCGACCGAACACTGATGCAAACTGGTCCATAATACCGCAGTTTACACCGCAATAGTTATGTTCTGTGCTCTGACCGATTTTTGCAAGTTCAAACTTGTCGATCTTATTGTTGTTGAAAAGGTCATTAAGCGCGAATGCAAAGCAGCTCTCAAGGGCGGCGGAAGATGAAAGTCCTGCACCAAGGGGAACATTGCCGGCAAACACGGCATCAAAACCTTTTACATCACCGCCACGTTTCTGTATTTCACGGCAAATACCAAAAATGTAACGCGCCCAGCTCTGTGAAGGAGCGTCCTCCTCTTTCAGACCGAACTCTGTATATTCATCAATATCAATGGAGAATACACGCACTTTTTCCATTCCGTTAGGCTTGATTTCAGCCATGATAACCTTGTCTATAGCCCCGGGGAATACGAAACCTCCGTTATAGTCGGTATGCTCTCCAATAAGGTTGATACGACCTGCAGAAGCATAAAGTGTTCCTGAATCTCCAAATCTCTCTTTAAAAATTTCTTGAATCTTTGTCTTCATGGATTCCATGACAATTCTGATTTTAAGTTGTTATTATTTAAGATATTATTGTTTAGTTACTTTAATTTCCCCTTCTAATTCCCCTACGGCACTATTCCGCCCCTTCAATTCCCGTTGAGCGCTCCTATACTTCGGGCTTGCGTCCGAAGCACCTCCTCATTTCACCTCAATCTCTATTTTAGCAGGCCTCACCCCTTTCGCCTTAGCCTCGAAAGTTATTACCCCGGGGGTCTTTCCCGCCTGCACTATCGCGGTTGCCGCACCGCTGAAAAGATCCATCTCTGGAATCTGGAAAGGACGCAGGCTTGTCGGATCTCCATTGGCGGTAGCACGGAATGTACCGGCTCCGGAAGCTGAGAATTTTACTGTCCGGTTGTCGGCAGGCACAATATTCCCGTCCTTGTCTGCCACCTGGACAGTGATGTAGACGAGATCCTCCCCGTCGGCATTAAGGTTGCGGCGGTTAGGTGTGAGCACGATATGATGTGGTTTGCCCGCAGTGCGGATTGTCTTGTCTTCAGCCTTAGTGCCGTCGGCATTATATGCAACGACCTTGACTTCACCTGGCTCATAAACAACATCATCCCACACAAGGCGATAACGGTCCATACCTTTCTTATCTTGAATCCGGTCTTCATCCCATGCCTTGTCCCTATCATAGAACGACATTGAAAGACGTTTCCCATAATCAAGCGGCGTTGCTGCAGCTTTCGTCTTCTTGCCATATGATTTGCCATTTACGAAGAGTTCGGCTGAGGGGTAAGACGTATAAACCATAACGGGAGTTTTTTCACCTTCGCGACCTTCCCAGTTCCAATGCGGAAGCACGTGAAGGGTCGAAGCATCCTTGTTCCATTGGGAGCGATAGAGATAATAACGGTCTTTAGGAAGAGAAGCAAGGTCAATGATACCGAAAACGCTTGAATGGTTAGGCCAGCCGTCAACATCATATGGAGATGGCTCCCCAAGATAGTCAAACCCCGTCCATACAAATTGCCCTATCATCCAAGGATAGTCGTCATCCATTGAGAAATCGACATCGGGGATATTGGACCATGAACAAAATTCGGTGTCATAACCGGAAGACTGATGATTGTCATATTTGGCTCCCGCCTTCAGTTCCATCGGGAACATGTAGACTCCACGTGAAGAAACCGTAGAAGCAGTCTCGGAACCGAGGATGAGACGTTGAGGCAAAATTTCGTATGCCTGGGTATAATATTGAGGTTTATAATTGAAACCGGGTATATCGAGAGTAGCTGCAAAGCCATTTTCTATTACTGCTCCATATTGATCCATTCCACAAGTCACGGGACGAGTCGGATCAAGACGGTGACAAATATCCTGAAGCATCTGCAATTCGCTGACACCATCAGGTCCCCACTGACTCGGCACTTCATTTCCTACCGACCACATCACCACGGAGGCGTTGTTACGGTAATGCTTCACCATATTTTCCATATCCTTTTGTGCCCATTTACCGAAGATAGACCCGTAGCCATTGACGCTCTTCGGACGGAAACCCCAGTCATCGAAAGGTTCCACCATGAGCATCATACCCATCTGGTCGCAAAGTTCCACAAGTTCAGGAGCCGGCATGTTGTGTGCTGTCCGGATAGCGTTCGCGCCCATGTCCTTAAGCATTTCTATCTGACGTGCGAGAGCCGCCTTGTTCACAGCCGCTCCAAGAGGACCGAGGTCATGATGCTGACACACTCCTTTGAATTTTGTATATTTCCCGTTCAGGAAAAATCCTTTCTCAGGGATATACTCGAGAGAACGTATGCCGAATCTGGTTACATACCGATCAACATCCTTGCCATCTACATTTAATGTAGTGCGTGCTTCATATAGATACGGAGTATCTGTTGACCATAATTCCGGGGCCTCCACAAGAAAATCCTGCACGAAAGGCTGTCCCTGCGAATGATACATTGAATTGTTTGTTGCCACTACCTTCCCTTCCGGACTCACAATGTCGGTCTTGACCATAACTTTCTGAGCCTTTGCCGTTCCGGCAATCTCGGTGGTGAGCCTTACGGAAGCCTCATTCTGCGTAACGTAAGGAGTCACAACATAGGTTCCCCATGTTGGAACATGTATCGGAGAGGAGGAAACAAGGCGCACATTCCTGTAAAGTCCTGCTCCCGGATACCACCGGCTCGACTTCTCCTTGTTTTCCAGCGACACCTTTATAGTGTTTCTTCCCGGCATTATCACTCCTCGGGGAACATTGATATAAAATGAATTGTAACCATATGCCCAGTGACCGATCATCTTGCCGTTCACTTCAACCTTAGGGTTGGACATGGCTCCGTCAAATTCAAATGTAAATACCTTTCCCGTCGTATCGGGAACTTCAAAAGTTGTCTTATAATATCCTTTGCCGACATAAGGGAGTCCGCCGGTTCGTCCTGTCTTCCATGAAGCCTCCGTCTCGCCGTTTTGCTCCACAGTTACTTTCTGAAGATCGTTTGACCTGTCGAACGGTCCGTAGATTGCCCAGTCATGAGGGACACTCACGGACTTCCATACCGCTGAATCACGCGAAAATTCCCATTGTTTCAATGATGTAATATCTCTTTGAGCCGAAACCGTCAAAGATAAGGCCAAAAGTGGCAGGATTATGATTTTTCTCATTATTGAGTTTTATGGTTACACTTTTATTTCCAGAATGCCTGTAGTCTTGGAAGTTACCTAAACAACCTCCCATCGAATCACAAAGATACGAAGATATTGCAAAAAAAGCAAGCTAACATCAATCGTTGCTTGCTTTTTTAATAATATTTATCAATTTACATTTCAATACCCCATGTTACGTGGTTCCCAGACCGATAACTCCACCGGTTATCCCCCGGATCTTGTCTTTATTATAATACTGCCTTATGTTGGAGACATCCATCGCTGTGGCATCGGCTATAAAACTGTCAAAGCTTCGCAGCAGGTCGACAAGCGCGGTTAGCGAGTTCTGTGTCTGTTGGTTATAAAGGGTTCCGCTCATAGAATTGCTTTCGAGCTTGCCTTGCAACGCTCCGTTCACACCGGAAATATCCTCCATCATCTTAAGCTGGATATCAAGAAGTTCCGTTATCCCTATGTTAGTGCAATTGGAACTAACCTGTTGCGGCAATGGCATTCCGGCTCTCGGACGAAACATGATCACGCCGTTGAAGCGGCTCCATTCTTCCGCTATATCGTTAATATCAGCCCCTTCCGGCAACGCCCCTTCGGGGAAAAGCAACACTCCTTTTGCCGATGCCCTCAATATCCAGTCATACATGGATATTAGACGGTTTGTGAATTTTTGCTGGTCAATGATGTCGCTGACAAATGAATGTATCTCCCCATCGATAAAGGGATAAGCCTTGAATACAAATGGATGACCGCCATGGCTATACGGAGAACTGCCGCTGCGCAACACATCGCCGGAAGGTGAAAGGAAATGACAGACCCATTCTTCTTCGACCATCCATTCGCGCTTTTCCCACGATTTTGCCTCGCCGGCATCCTCTGCGGGGATCACATAATATCTGCCGCTCCTGAGGTCATGGCACCTGTAGCGCTGGCGGTATTCCCTGTTCCACACTTCAATCACCCGGCAGGATCTGCAATCCTGCATACCGTAAATCTTCTTCAGACGCACATAATCTTCTGCGCAACGTGCAAAAGAGGCACATAACGAATTGAAATCAAGGTCATGCACCTCTCCTATAATATTCACATCCCAATTTCTGAAATCCCGGGCATCACTGTCGCAGAAGAAATTATCGGGCATAACGAAATCTGTCCAGCAATCTGTCTTGCCGCATTTACGCCCGTACCACTTCCGGTGCACGGCAAGTCCTCCTATCAAGAAGTCTTCCATAGTGCGGGCATACACCTCTTCCATCCTGTTTAGTTCCATGTTATATTCCAGAAGGCGCTGCATTTCACTCGCGTCTTGCATTTCCGATGGATGCCGCGCATCGCACCGGGGCTGAACATACCGGTTCCTGAACACTCCGAGGACATTCCTCACCAGGCGGCGTATCATATTGTTCTTCAACGGCACATTTCCCTGACTCCTTATAAAATCCTCCTCCCTCATCCTTGCCCCGTCAACCTCTATCATATCGCCCCATTGATCACCATATGTGAACCTCTTGTTGCGTTCCCTGTCTTTACGAAAACCGGCAAGGCTCTCCCAGCAACTCAAAGCTTTTGAGAGCAATTCGATATTACGGGGATAATCCGCCCCTTCCATCGTGGCGGAGCATCCGGAAGCAAGTTTAAATCTCTCATCCATTATTTAACACTAATTATGACAATTACTCCACAAATTTACCCGGACAGCAGGACTCGCTTGTCATATCTATTGATTTTTTCGCTATCTTTGTAAGTTGAAAAAGATTTGTTAAATGTTTTAAACCTCGCTGTTTTAAACCATACTGTTTTAAACAGCTTCTTAGTCATGTCTGAAAACAATAACATATCCTCTATTGGAAACCGCCCCTGCGCACCGGGTGTGCGCCCGGACGTGCTTAATTTTGACGATATCGTAAAAATGGCGCCGGCTGCGGCTAAACACCGCAAGTTTGTTGAAAGAGCCTTGCATTGGGTAGGAATTGACGAAGTCAATGCGATCCATGGCAGACATTGCTATTCAACTGGTGTAGAGTTCGCACGTCATCTTGTGGAAGACGAATTTAAATTCAAACTTCGCATAGACAACGAGGAGGTGATCTCAAAATTTCCGGAAGGGGCTTTCATAACCGTCTCTAACCACCCGTTCGGTGCAATGGACGGAATCTTGCTGCTGCACATTATAGGGAAATACCGCAAGGATTATCAGGTAATGGTAAACCTGATCCTTAACAAAATATCGGCGATGAGACCGGCTTTCATAGCTGTCGACCCCATCAAGACTGATGACCCGGAAAAGAAAGCCGTAACCATGCAGGGGATACGCAAGGCGATAGCCCATGTGCGCGGAGGTCACCCTCTCGGATTTTTCCCGGCGGGTGCCGTCTCCAAGATAGACCGTTCCCTTCACATACGCGACAGGGAGTGGCAACCGTCTATAACGCGTCTGATCCAGCAGTTGAAAGTCCCTGTGATCCCAATATATTTTCATGGGCACAACTCCACATTCTTCAACATCCTCGGACTGATCGACTGGAGATTACGCAGCGCCAGACTTCCCAAAGAGGTATTCTTGAAACGTGGCAAGGAAGTTCACGTGTCAATCGGAGAGCCGATTCCTGTAGAAAAACAACTGGAATTTGCAGACGCCGACTCACTCGGCAAATACCTCCGGGAACAAACCTATAACCTGTCTCGTCTACCATAGAATTATTTAGAAGCTGTTCAACATGGCATTTCAAGTTCAAGACATACCCTCGGAAGTGGCGACAGCCAAACAGAGGTTTTCAATAATCGGCAATTCGCAGGCTTTGATACGCGCCATATCCCGTGCAATCCGTGTTGCGCCTATCGACTTGTCTGTCCTTGTAACAGGCGAGAGCGGAGCCGGAAAAGAGTTTTTCCCAAAAATAATACACCAGTTCGGCGCCAGGAAACATAAAAAATATATTGCCGTCAACTGCGGTGCAATACCAGAGGGAACAATAGACTCCGAACTATTCGGACATGAAAAGGGATCGTTTACCGGTGCCATTTCTGCCCGTAAGGGATATTTCGAAGAGGCGGACGGCGGCACTATATTCCTTGATGAAGTCGCGGAGCTGCCTCTCACCACTCAGGCAAGGCTGCTGCGCGTGCTCGAGACCGGTGAATTTCTTAAAGTCGGCTCCTCGAATGTGCAGAAAACCAACATCCGAATCGTTGCCGCAACCAACGTCGACCTTATAAAAGCCGTAGAGAAAGGGAGATTCAGGGAAGACCTTTATTACAGACTTTCCACAATAAGGATAGATGTCCCGAACCTTCACGACAGAGGTGACGACATTAAACTTCTTGCACGCAAGTTTGCCGCTGATTTTTCGGAGAAATACATGACCAAGCCAATCTCTTTTTCTGAAGAAGCATTCCGGGCAATGCTCGTATACCGCTGGCCGGGAAATGTTCGTCAGCTCAAAAATTTTGTTGAGCAGTTCGCCCTTTTCGAGGCAGGGGAAGAGATATCGCGCCAGCTCGTGCTCGAAGCGCTACCTCTTGACAGGTCTGCGACTTCGTCTCTCATAAAATCCGAGAAACCGGTCAATTATGAAGCGGAGAGGGAGATGCTATGGCAACTCATGCTCGGCATGAAAGCGGAAATCGCAGAACTGAAAGCTGCAGTTTCCGGTCAATCTGTCCATAAGAAGCAATCTTCAACGTCGCTCATAAAGTATCCGGTGGAAGATCTCCTGTCTCCATCCAAAACTGCGGAGCCTATCGCAGCAATCCCGACACAGACCCTTGAGGAATCGGAGAAGGAAACAATCATAGCGGCATTGGAACGGAACGGATCCGACAAGAAACTTGCAGCCGAGGAACTCGGCATTTCTCTCCGCACACTATACCGCAAGATCAAAGAACTCGGACTTGATTCCTAACCTCTATAAGCAAAATGAAAAGATTTTTCCCGATAATCATAATCTTCTTTGCATCATGCCTTTCCGGATGTATACCCAGCTTCCGGATGAATGGCTCGGCAATAAACTATGACATATACAAGACTATAGATGTCTCCGAGTTTCCCATACGTGCCGCCCTCGTATATCCGCCACTGCAGCAGACATTCGAAAATAAGCTCCTTGATTACGTAACCCGCCAGACAAGGCTTCAAGAAATAGACGGACCTGCCGACATTGAACTCAGCGGTGAAATTACGGGATACTCGCTTTCTCCCCAGTCGGTCGGCACGGACGCTTACGCCACGGAAACGAGACTAACTATCACGGTGCGTGTCAAATATATAGACAACAAGAATCCGGCAAACAATATAGACCAGACATTCTCTGCCTATCGGCAGTTCTCCTCATCCCTCATGCTAACCGATGTGCAAGACGACCTTTGCATGCAGATCAGCGAGGAACTTGTAAACCTCATATTCAACGCCACTCTCGGAAACTGGTAAACAAAATGAATAAGTATCCATATTTTATAGTCCCGGCAATCGAGAAATTGCCATCAGCCTCAGGCGAAGAGCGCTTGCTCCTTGTGAGAAAGATAGCGGCGGCTGTCGGGGATCCTGTTGCGCTACGCGCAATCATCGGCATGGATCCGGAAGAATTTCTCGGATTTTATCCCGACATGAAATCCCCTGAACTGACCACCGATGACACCATAGATTCTTTCCTTGATCGCTTCGGAAGTCCCAATTTATCCAAAGCTACTGAAATAGAAGATATATTGACACCTGCCTCCCCGTATGACCTATCTTCGCTTGAAGACCTTCCGGAGATTGGGGACACCGAACTGTTCACAGATCCGGATGCCGGAATAAAGGAAGAACCTACGAATAATCCTAAACCGGTTAAACCTGCCATCCTTGCAGCAGCACCGGCTCAAGAAGCCAATCTTTCCGAATCCCTTGCCAAAATAATGATTAAAAACGGCAACTATCAGAAAGCTTTGGAAATAATTACCGAGATAAGTTTGAATAATCCGAAAAAAAGTATTTACTTTGCAGACCAAATACGATTTCTTAAAAAATTGATAGCCTATACATCAAATTCTTAAGGAACCGACAAAACAACCCGGTCATACGGAATTAACCTTTAAAATTAACATTAAACATTAAGATATGTATATCTTTCTCAGTATCCTTATCGTAATAGCATCCCTCTTCCTCATCGGTGCAGTCCTTATTCAAAAATCAAAAGGTGGCGGTCTCGCATCCGACTATTCAAGCGGGAACCAATATCTTGGCTATCGCAAAACCACTGACTTCATTGAAAAAGCAACATGGAGTCTTGCAATTTTCATTTGCCTTGTGAGCATTTGCGCATCATTCGCGGTTAAGACACCCGTTAATGTGTCAAGCATCCAGAATGCAGCTCCCGCTCCCAACTCTGCAGCTCCCGCTCCCGTCAACGCTCCTGCCGCTCCTGCCGCGACACCGGCTCCGGCTCCGGCACAAGCACCCGCTGCAAAATAAACTGCATATTGTATTAAAAACGCGATTAACAACACATACGATAAAAGGACTGCCACGGCAGATCGGAAGAGCACACGTCTGAACTCCAGTCACGCGATAGTATCTCG
>CASBHZ010000026.1 GCA_949123685.1 uncultured Bacteroidales bacterium
GAGATACTATCGCGTGACTGGAGTTCAGACGTGTGCTCTTCCGATCTGCAAAAGATAGGGAATCTAACCAGCGTGATCTTTTTGAGGCAATAGAGCGTGGCGAGTATCCGCGTTGGCTGATGCAGGTCCAGTTGATGACCGAAGAGGAAGCGCGGCAATACCATATCAATCCGTTTGACTTGACAAAGGTGTGGTATCATAAAGACTTTCCGCTTAGAGACGTAGGCATTCTGGAACTTAACCGGAATCCCGAGAATTTCTTTGCGGAGATCGAACAGGCGGCTTTCAATCCAATGAATATTGTTGAAGGAATAGGTTTTTCTCCGGATAAGATGCTTCAGGGAAGGTTGTTCTCTTATGGCGATGCCCAACGTTACCGGCTCGGGGTCAACCATAATCTGATACCTGTGAATCGCCCGAAATGTCCATTCCATGCATATCATCGCGACGGTCAGATGCGAACTGATTCCAATTATGGAAGCACACTCCCTTATGAGCCTAACAGTTTCGGGGAGTGGAAAGATTCACCAGACCTGAAAGAGCCACCGTTGGAATTGCATGGAGCAGCTTATAACTATGATGAGCGAGAATATGATGATGACTATTATACCCAGCCCGGTAAACTGTGGCGTCTAATGCCGCCTGATGAGCAGGTTGTTACTTGTGAAAATACAGCGAGGGCTATGGAAGGAGTGCCGTTGTTTATCAAACAGCGACATGTGAGGGCTTGTCACAATGCAGATCCAGAGTATGGGCTGAAGCTGGCGAAAGCTCTTGGTATAAATCTTGAAGAAGCTCTTGTTGCAGAGGATCCCGCTCATCCAAAATGGGACAAAAGGGAATGTAATTGCAATAAGAATAAATAATGTTTAAGGATTGGATGAGGCTACACTGGAATGTGTGGTCTCATCTAATCATTAACACTCGTTGATAAACGAACAGTGTTAGTGTGAAAATAGTATAACTTCATGGAGCCGAGTGGTGGAAAGTCGTTTTATTTTTATATTTTTGCAGCCGAAACGAATAAAGGTGGTATAGAGTTATAATTCCCTTACCACTAAAAATAAATTAAACAGTACATTCAAATGCCCAAAATCACAGAAACCCGCATCAGCATGCTTCATGGTGTCTTGCTGATTGCATTGTTCGCATGCGCTGCCTTTTATATCGGAGAGGCGCAGTTCCTTAAGAACATATCGTTTAGTCCGATGATCATCGGTATTATTCTCGGTATGCTTTATGCAAACTCACTACGTAATAATCTTCCCGAAACATGGGTGCCCGGTATCCAGTTCTGTTCTAAGAAAGTTTTGCGTCTCGGTATTATCCTTTATGGTTTCCGCCTTACTTTCCAGGATATAGTGAATGTCGGTGTCGCTGGGATCGTGATAGATGTTATCATAGTTGCTGTAACTATCTTGGGTGGTATATGGATAGGTCGCCTTTTGAAAATGGATCGTGACACTGCGCTCCTGACTTCTGTTGGCAGTGGCATCTGTGGTGCCGCCGCCGTGCTCGGGGCTGAATCCACAATCCGTACCCAGCCTTATAAGACAGCTGTAGCTGTCGCTACGGTAGTGATTTTCGGAACGGTTTCGATGTTCCTTTATCCGATTGCCTATCGTTCCGGATGGCTTGACCTTACGCCTCAGGAGATGGGTATCTACACCGGTTCTACGCTTCATGAAGTTGCTCATGCTGTTGGTGCCGGTAATGCAATGGGCACTGAAATATCCAATGTATCCATCATCGTTAAGATGATTAGGGTCATGATGCTTGTTCCGGTATTGATTATATTGGGATTCTGGGTGGCTCGCAGAGGGGCTAAGAATGGGGCATCTGCAGAAAAAGGTAAAGTGAACATACCCTGGTTCGCAGTCGGTTTCCTTGCAGTTATAGGTTTTAATTCTTTAAATCTTCTGCCTTCAGTTTTTGTTGATGCAATAAATTATTTCGACACATTCCTCCTGACTATGGCGATGGCTGCTCTTGGAGCGGAAACAAGTATCGACAAGTTCAAGAAAGCCGGTGCAAAACCGTTTGTTCTTGCTTTCTGTCTTGATGTATGGCTTATTATAGGCGGATATATTCTCGCCAAATATCTTGCTCCCCTTTGCCTTTGATTAATTGAATTAGTTTCGCATACATTAAAAAATTATCAGCACCTGGAAACAGGTGCTGATAATTTTTTAATCACTTCAATGTATGATGCCGGATTATCAAGCCGGTTATTCTTTTTTCTTACGCTTCTTTGCCGGATCGCAGGTGAGTCCGACACCTAACTTCTGGAAAATCTTATGATCCACTTCTCCAAGCATCACGGTGGAATGCACTTGACAGCCGTTGAGCTTTTGCAGCTCGGCAAGTGCGAGACGGCAATTTTCATCATGGGTTGAAAGTACAGATAACGCAACAAGCACTTCATCCGTGTGAAGTCTTGGATTGTGACTATGCAGGCAATTTATTTTCATTTCCTGAATAGGTTCTATCATCTCTTGTGGAATCAGTTTTACCGAATGGTCAATTCCTGCAAGATGTTTCATGGCATTGAGCAATAGCGCAGCGCTCGGACCAAGAAGAGGAGATGTCTGTGCTGTTATTATAGTGCCGTCAGACAATTCTATCGCCGAGCAAGGGGCATCGTCTCTTTCAGCACGGGAGCGTGCTGCTGTCACAACGCGACGATAGGACACATCGATTTTTGCCTGATTGAAAAGCAGCGCAATCTTGTTGACCTCGCTGTCGTTGGTTTCACCTTGGGCAAATCGGTTCAAGGCGGTGAAATACCTGCGTATTATCTCATTGCGAGAGGCATCGCAGCACACTTCGTCATCGTTGATGCAGAAGCCTACCATATTTACTCCCATGTCTGTAGGAGATTTATAAGGATTGCGTCCATAAATGCCTTCGAACAGCGCGTTGAGCACAGGAAATATTTCAATATCGCGATTATAGTTGATTGCCGTCTCTCCATATGACTCAAGGTGGAAAGGATCAATCATGTTGACATCATTGAGGTCGGCGGTTGCAGCCTCATAAGCTATGTTGACAGGGTGTTTGAGTGGAAGATTCCATACAGGGAAAGTTTCGAATTTCGCATAACCGGCTTCCACGCCTCTCTTATGCTCGTTATAGAGCTGGCTTAGACATACCGCCATCTTTCCGCTGCCCGGTCCGGGAGCTGTAACAATCACCAATGGGCGACTTGTCTCGACATAATCGTTTTTGCCGAATCCATCATCCGAGTCGATAAGGGCAACATTGTTGGGATATCCTTCGATCGTGTAGTGGCAATAGGATGTTATGTCCATGCGTTTGAGCTTTTCGCGGAAAGAATCCGCGCTCGCCTGCCTGTTATAGTGGGTTATGACAACTGACCCTACATGGAATCCCCGTTTTATGAATTCTTCACGAAGGCGAAGCACATCCATGTCGTAGGTGATGCCGAGGTCTCCTCGTATCTTGTTTTTTTCAATATCGATAGCGCTGATCACGATTATTATTTCCGCTCGATCAGCAAGATTGCTGAGCATTCTCAGTTTGCTGTCAGGTTGGAAACCGGGGAGTACGCGGCTTGCGTGATGATCGTCGAAAAGTTTGCCGCCAAGTTCAAGATATAGTTTGTTACCAAACTTCGCAATTCTTTCTTTAATATGCTCAGATTGTATTCTGAGATATTTGTCGTTGTCAAATCCGTATTTCATAACGGGATGCAAAGTTAATAAATAATCGGCAAATTTAGAAATCGCATATTCCAAAAAATATGATTAAATTTGCAATTCAAACCCCTTCATGAATCGTGAAAAGAAAGAATATAAAAGATTCCACTATTTATATAATTATCTTCTGTGTAGTGGCTTTCATCGCCATATGTGCTTTTAGTCCGAAAGATACGCATAGCGGTGATAAACAGGCTAAAGCTGCAGACGGCAATAGATGGATAGATACCCTTGCTAATAGTTCGTCTGACCATACCCTTCTCTATCCGATGGAAAAAGAGATAGAATATTTCATGTCAAAATGGGATATAAAAGGGATGTCTTTGGCAATCTCCAGAAACGATTCTCTTGTTTTTGCAAAGGGTTTCGGATGGGCTGACAAGGAGAACGGGATTAGGATGGAAGCAAATTCCATAATGCGTATAGCGTCAGCTTCGAAACTTGTTACGGCGGCTGCAATCATGAAACTTGTTGAGCAAGATAAGCTTAAGTTGGAGAACCGGGTGTTCGGTCCGCATGGAATATTGAACCGTAAGGATTTTACGGAAGCGATTAAAGATAGCCGTGTTGAAGATATCACGGTTGAAAATCTGTTGCGCCATCAAGGAGGCTTCACTTTGGGAGCAGGGGATCCTATGTTTAATACGGTGGAAATTAAAAAAGCTAAAAAGCTTGCGAAAGCTCCCACCAATGAAGAACTGGTGAAGATAGTACTGAACCGACGGTTAGGGTTTGAACCCGGAAATGGCAGACGTTATTCAAACTTCGGATATATGTTGCTTTCATTAGTGATAGAGAAAGTCAGCGGTCAGAGCTATTGGGATTATGTAAAGTATAATATTCTTGAACCTGCGGGAGCATATGGTTTTATGCCCGCTACGAACTATTACGGGGAACGCAATCCCCGCGAAGTCAGATATTACTCCCCCGATGCAGAGCCGGTGGAGGATATTAATACATTCGGCAAGATGGTGGACCGTTGTTACGGTGGTGCCAATATTAATGCGCTCATGGGCGCAGGAGGGTGGTGTTCGTCGGCTGCCGGTTTATGCCGATTGGTTGCTGCAATAGATGGTGCCCCGATGGTTAAGGATGTGCTCTCTCCTTCGAGTGTGAAGCAGATGACGGCTTATGAAGAGAATGAAAAACTTTGTTTCGGCTGGACGGATGCAGATGAGAGAGGGAAATGGAGCAGAAGCGGCACATTATCCTCCGCACATGCCCTGATTGAAAGATTCCCCGATGGTGAATGCTGGGTCATAACAACAAATTCCGGAGTCTGGACAGGATTTCGATTCTCCCGAGATTTGTCGCGCCTTATTGAGCGTCTGAGGGGGCGCTACTCCTGTAAGCTGCCTTCGCGAAACTTGTGGTAATTATTCCTCCTGTGACCATCGCTATGGCAGATACTGCCAAAACTGTTGTCGCACCGCAGGATTTAAGCAGGATAGGAATTATGAAGACTCCGAATACGGCTCCGATTTTTCCTATTGAAGCGGCGAGCCCAACTCCTTGTCCCCGTTGTGAAACAGGGTATATTTGAGGTGGTAATATGTATGTAATAAGATGTGGACCTATATTTAAGAATAGTTCAAATGCCATAAATGCTCCTATTGAAATCCATTTGTTCCAACTAAAATGATAAGATAGAAGCAATACTGTAAGTGAAATGGCGCACATCCAGAATCCGAAGGACTGGGTTTTTACAATGCTCCTACCTTTATTGATAAGGATAAGTCCGATAACGAATGCCGGAAGGATGATGCAACTTATCCATAATGTTATTCTTACGGAATCGGTTACATGCAATATCGGGTTTTCCAAGGGATTGAAATGTTCAAGACCGAGTGCCATGATCAATATTGGAAGGAACACACCTATTCCATATACTCCCATGCCTTCACATGCCCATGGAATCCCGCTGAATATGACTTTTTGCCAGTTGCTTTTTATAAATTTCCATGTTGATATCTTGCATGTTTGGGCAGTTTTTGTCTCATTTTTAGCATTCTCTATTGTTGCTTCCTGACCGAAGAATCTTTTAGCAGCCTTTTCGGCTTCGGCTATGCGCCCCTTGTTGATAAGCCATTGTGGGCTTTGGTAAAAGCGTAGGCGCAGAATCAACATCAAGGCAGACATAATGGCAATTATCCATAAAAGATGTTGCCATGAATCTCCGCTTTTCCAATATGATAGAAGACCGAGGCAGATGGCAGCTACAATTATGTTGCCAAATGCGCATGCTGCTTTTGTCACGCCAACCATTAGGGATCGGTAACGGCTTGGCATCAGTTCTGAAACATAATCCGAGTCAAGACTATATTCACCCCCAATGCCAAGTCCAATTATGAAAAGGCAGATGATCAGAGATGTTACCGATGGAAATATTATCCCTATTATTGAAGCGATGCAAACAACAGCGGGACAGAATCTGAAAAAGAAAAGGTAACCGTAGCGATCGCTCAGTTTGCCGAAAAATACTGATCCGCAAATTATGCCTATGAGGTCTGCTGCACCTATTAACCCTTGCATAAATGATGACAGTTCCGGATGAAGGACAATATTCAATATGGGGATGATGATGCCGGCAAGGGTCGCTACGGCAGTGCCAATCATCTGTCCGAGTGATGCAACGAAGACAATATAGTAATGTCTCGGCGTCATTTTCATGGAAGCGATATCTGTCATCATCTATTATATTATTTGTCGGATGGTTGCAGGAAAGAATATTTTGGGAACAGGAATAGCCATGTGGCTATGCAGAAAGGACCGGTAAGTGTCGGCAACCCCATAGGAGCGAAGAATGCATTCATTGCAGCTTGGATGAATACAGTGGAAATTATTCCTACTATCGCCCAGATTGCGGAACGCCAGGTGTGTCCGCAAAATGTATCTCCGAGTGCAATACCGGTAAGCACGGCACTAAATCCATAAAGTCCGTTAGCTATATCTTCCCCGGGTCCGTTCCAGAATATTACTATAAGCAATGATAATGCAGATGCTATGGCTGCCCACATGGCTGCCCGCCAGCTTTTAACGGCAAGGCCGAGGAGAATAAATATTCCGGTAACCCATGAATTGATAAGAAATACTTGTGATATGCCCTTAAGCCAATATACCACGAGGCCTTCAAAGTGAAGGTTAAGTGGCTGATGAACGCCTATCGGAAGTTCAGGAGTGGACATGTGTATTGGTGGCATGCCATGTAAGAGTCGTGATGCGAGCAGGAAGAAATATGTGCATAATACAAACGGGAATGTGAATGATGAAATTTTCCATCGGTCAAGCACATTGTCCATGCCTGTGCGTACCCATGTGGTCATGGCTGAGCAAAGTATCAGGGCAAGCCACATCCAGATCGTATTGCCAAGAAATGTAGGGAAGGCACATCCTACAAGACAGCCGTTGAATCCCCATAGTCCTTGAGCTCCATTGTGATCCGGAAGTTGCAATATATATCCGGTGAGCGTTGAAACGATCATCCCTAAGAACATGCCCCAGGCAACGATCCCTATCCCTTCTTCATATGCACCCCAGAATATTCCGAACATGATCAGGAGTCCTGACCACATGGAGTCTTGGAACATAACCTGCCCGATGCCGCGTAGTAATGTACGGGGGTACGTGCGTACTGTTGATTTTAATGTGTAAATAAGTGCCATGTCAAGATATTAATTAAACAGTTTTCAGTGGAGTTCAAATTGAAGTGAACCCTTATAAAAATTAAACGTTTTTAATATAAATTAGTTTTTGCGTATAGGTGGTAAATACACTCACTTAAGGGAGATAGGAGAGGGATAAATAATATTAATGGTTATGAATGTTCATACTTTTGCTAATTTTTTGAGGAGCAGGGGAGTGCTTATGATCCTGCATGTTGCTATCATGCTTCTTTCGGCATGGCTGATTTATAATATTTCGGTAGATACGTTTTCGAATGTTTCATTTTATGAAGAACCGAAATTTCAGCATCAGCAATTTTGGATTTGCGTGGTCTTTATGGCAGATTTCTTTATTGAGTTCTTCCTTTCTAAAGATAAGAAGCATTATCTTGCCACTCATTTTGTTTTTTTCATTGTTTCTATCCCGTATCAGGCGATACTATATCATTTTGGATGGGAATTGTCGAAAGAGGTAGCATATCTTGTCAGGTATATTCCATTAGTTCGCGGAGGGTATGCGATGGCTATAGTTGTCAGCTGGTTCACTTATAATAAGGCTACGGGACTTTTCTTCACATACCTTATTACACTTTTCTCAACTGTCTATTTTGCCAGTCTCACTTTTTACCTTTTTGAATTTAAAGTTAATCCCGGGGTGACCTCCT
Source organism: uncultured Bacteroidales bacterium (assembly GCA_949123685.1). Next base: position 8,047 of record CASBHZ010000026.1, read on the forward strand.
ATCAGGATGCCTTGTGGTGGGCTACCATGGATGTCACTACTGTCGGTTCAAACATCGTTGCCGTCACCGGGGTGGGAAGGGTATTGTCTGTGTTGCTTGCCGCTTTGGGCATGATGATGTTTCCGATTTTTACCGTGTATGTCACCAACCTTATAACGGAACGAAATAAGGAGGCTGGAACTCACAATGATGAACTCTCCCTGATCAAGGCTTATCGCCAATTTGTAAAGAAACATCCTGATCAAGCAGACAATCTACGTGATGAAACATCAGGTAATGACACTCATCAAGATCATTTGTCTGATAAGCCGGGGATGAAATAAACCGGGATAAGCGAGCGAATAATTATTTAGGTGGGTTATCTATAATAGACTATTGTGCGGGTTTCTGAGGCTTCGAACGCTTCTTTTTGTGGTTTTGTGTATTCTCCATCCTCATTCATGTAACGGGATACCGATTCACCTTTGAATGTTCTTTGAGTCCAATTCCGCTCGTGGTCAAAATTAGTATAGGCAATTGTAAATTCAACTTCCCATATTTCATCCGGACCGTCAGATTTATATTTGCCTGACACTGGATTCATGTCTGTATCGAAGTCTGTGAATTTAAGTTCGAAAGTTGTACCGTCGCTTTCCCTACAACATGTTTTCTCAATGAAACCATCGGAATTGTAACTGATTTCATTGTCGGTAAATTCTGAGAATAGACTTGTCAAGACACCTTCTTCATTGAATGTAAGTGGGCTTGCAAGGCATGAGACGAACGGTGAATAATTATTTGTTTTGACAGTTTTAACCTTGCCATGAAGCCCGAATCTTTTAAGGTCTTCAGAATAATATGTCGGCATGCTATCTGTGTCAACAAGGTTTTCATTGGCGACAGGTTCAATCAAGACGGTGTCAGTATCCGTCATGGTTGTTGAATCGTGATTCTCATTTGTCCCCTTTACTCCACAAGAAATCATAAGTATTGCAGATACGGGTATTGTCAGTAAATTTTTTCTCATGATGTAATTGTCTGTCTTTAAATGCAAATATAGTGTTTTGTAACGTATTATGCAAGCAGATTTATATCCGGTTGTACAAAAAAAGTTCACCGATAAGTTACTGCTTATCGGTGAGCTTTTTTACAGATCATACCTGATTGCATGATCCCGTTGGGTAGTTGACTATCTATTGTTTGGGATTCAGTCGATATTTAAGGGAAACAGTACCGGGGGTTGTGCCGTCGGGAAGATCTTCAGCTGATTTTACAACGGTGACAATCGTTGACAATTGTGCGTATGCTATTGATTTGTCTACCTGAAGAACATCGAATGCAAGTGTGAAGAGGTGGTTGCCGATAGGTAGGTAAGCGGCATTGATTGAACCTCCGAAAGGTTGGATTATGGTATATCCCATTCCTTCATGGTCGAGGATATAGTTGACACCTGATATTCCGGCAGCTTTTCCGCCAAGTCCTTCGGCTGTAATGCTTGAGACTGTCAGGGATTCTCCTGAAACGATATAGATGCGACCATCTGCATCAACGGCATTGTCGATAGTTACTGTAATATCAACAGACGGCATATCGTCGTCATCATGACATGAAGTCAAGAAGCCGAACGGCAATAATAAAAGTAGATAAAGTAATTTTTTCATGCTTATTCAATTTTAATATTCATAGTTATACATATATAACACCTGAAATAGCTTTTGGATTAGTCTTTTTCACTTGTCTATATAAAAAAACGGGAGTTGATACCATTGGCATCAACTCCCGTAAATGTTTAAGCAAGTAATCACTTGCTTAAATATTCTCGCTTATTGCAGGCGTTTCTTCCGGTTTGTCTTTTATAGATGTATTCTCTTTGATAAGCAAGACACATGCCGCCCCTATTATGAGTGAGATTCCGGCAATCAGCATCATCAGATATTCCGGCGCAAGCTGTCCCGGAGTGCTGAGCAATGACAGTATCCAGCCCCCGATGAGTGCCGCGATAATCTGAGGTATGCAGATTGTGCAGTTGAACAGTCCGAGATATGCACCGATGTTCCCCCCTTTGAGTGAATTGGTCAGGATCGTGAAAGGCCATGCAAGCATTGCAGCCCAAGCGCATCCTATAAGGATGAATGCAATGAATAGCATCCACTTGTCAGTGAAGAATGCAGTCATTATGAAACCTGCAGCTCCGAGGAGTAGCGAAAGGATATACGAGAATCTGCGGCTCTTGAAGCGAGGCAATATCACTGCCCAGAGCACAGATCCTAAAGCCTGCACTGCAAAGAGCAATCCCAGCCAGTTCCCAGCATCATTATATTCCGAAGATGCGGCATCAAGCACCGTTTTTGATAGGTATTTGCAGTCTGCGGCATTGTCGATGTTATGGGTTGAAACATCGTTAATATCAAGGGATCCGTCTGCATTTTTCACCATGATGTCGGCGGTTTTCAGAACAAAGGCTCCTTGATGAGTGGAAAGGAAATCACTTGTTTTCTTGCCGTGATCAATCAGTATGACGGAATCATTGGCAATAAGGTATTTAGCTTGATAGTCTGAGCCGTTATGGCTAATTCCAGTGATTGTTTCCACGGTAGGAGTGGCGAAGGCATTGTGTGCGACAGTGTTTGTGGCATAAGTCCAAAGGAAAAGGAATGCGAACCAACAGAAAAACTGCACTGTGCCTACTGTCCAGAATGTGGATGGAGCCTTTTTCAAGAGTGAGATCACATTGTTGGAGCCTTGCCCCTTGGTGTCAGCTACGCCATTGTATTCATTATATAATTTAGGTGGCCATTCTTTTATCTTTATCAGGGAATATATCACGCAGATCAAGAGGATTGCAGCACCAAGATAAAAAGACCAGATGACAGTGTCCGGCACAACTCCGGATGGGGCAACATTTTTCATTCCAAACCACATTAGGAGGAACGGGAATATGTAGCCTACGATCGAACCGGCATTGCAGAGGAAACTTTGGATTGAATATGCGAGTCCTTTCTGTTTCTCGTTAACCATGTCTCCAACGAGCATTTTAAATGGCTGCATTGCCATGTTTATGGATGTGTCGAGGAGCATGAGTGCGACAAGTCCGAAAAGTATGGCACTCGATACCGTGAATTGGAAACTGCCGGCGTTGGGAAGCATGCACATTACTATCACTGCAATAAGTGCTCCGAAAATCAGATAAGGTAGCCTTCGTCCGAAACGGTTCCATGTGCGGTCGGACATCATGCCGACAATAGGTTGAACTACAAGCCCCATAAGAGGTGGTAGAATCCAGAAATAGCTCAGGTCGTGAGGGTCAGCACCGATAGTGGTGAAGATTCGTGACACGTTCGCACTTTGTAAAGCGTAAGCTATCTGGACTCCAAAGAATCCGAAAGAAAGATTCCATAGCTTCCAGAAGCTCAAGTCGGGTTTAGTTTTCATGGATGAATTTATTTAGTTGTTTTTGTTTTTGGAATGGGGTATAATGGGGTGTAATGAGGAGGAATGGGGTAGGGTGAGGTGAGGAGGGATAGAGTGAGGGCTGGAGGGGCTGGGAGATAGGGGAGATTCTTAATTCTTGATTTGTGAATATAGCCAACTTATCTCTTCATGCCATATCTCATCATTGGGAGTTTCGAGGATAAGGGGCATATTGTTGAAGCGGGGATCGTTGACAAGGCGTATGAAAAAGTCTTCGCCAAGCGTTCCTTTGCCTATTTCCTCATGCCTGTCAATACGTGAGCCGAGTTCCCGTTTGTCATCATTGAGATGGAGCCCACGGAGATATTCCGCTCCGATTATCCTGTCGAAATCTTCCCAGGTTTTTCTGTATCCCTCTTCGGAGCGGAGGTCATAACCGGCGGAATAAGTGTGGCATGTGTCAACGCACACACCGGCGCGGCTTTTATCTTCTATCTTGTCTATTATGTGTGCGATGTGTTCGAATTGATATCCGAGGTTTGAACCTTGTCCGGCTGTGGATTCGATAACAGCTGTTACCCCCATCGTTTTATCCAATGTGAAATTGATGCTTTCTGCTATCAAGTCGAGACAATCATCCACCGCAATCTCCTTCAAGTGACTTCCGGGATGGAAATTTAGCATCGTAAGACCGAGTTGTTCACATCTTTTCATTTCATCAAGAAATGATTTTCTTGACATTTCAAGTTTTTGTGGATCCGGACTTCCGAGGTTTATAAGGAAATTGTCGTGAGGAAGTATCTGACCGGCTGAGAATCCTCCCGCCTCACAATTCTCTTTGAATTTTAATGCCTCTTCTTCCGATATCGGTTTTGAAGTCCAGCGGTTGCTTGAGCCAGTGAAAAGAGCAAACGCTTTTGCTCCGATTCTTTTAGCTTCGAGGGGAGCGTTGGACACTCCGCCTTTAACGCTCACGTGAGCGCCAATATATTTCATGTCGTTAAGAATTTATCTATTAAGCAATATCCTGCATCCATGTTACAGGAGAAGTTTAATTACAAAGTTAAAAAATTTTTTTCACTTGCTTTGCCATTTGGTTTATAATGTTGCAAAATTTTCACTAATTTCGCGATAAATTTACAATTGAAGCTTGACCTAAAGCTTGTTTCAAATGAAGTTGTTTAAACAACTTCAATAGCTTCTAAAGGTTGACACGCAAAACGTCTGTTAATGGAATTGTCAAAAACAAAACAAGGAATCTATTCACAATTGTCTCGTCGCAAGATGCGCGACAGGCATGGTTTGTTTATTGCGGAAGGTCGTAAATGCATTGGTGATACGATCGGCAAATTTGATGTGGAGGCAATAGTTGCGCTTGATCCCGATTCCATTCCGGCAGAATGGGGATATATCGATGCGGTGTATAAGGTTTCAGAGAGCCAGATGAGCAAGATCTCATCATTTTCCACACCATCCGACGTTTTGGCTATATATAGGATTCCGGATGGTTACTATGATAGTGTTCCGGTTCCGGAGTCCGAAAAGTTGTATTTGCTTCTTGACGGTATTCAAGATCCAGGAAATATGGGAACGATAATTCGCACGGCACATTGGTTTGGCATAGACCGTATTTATGCATCGCATGACACGGTGGATATCTTTAATCCCAAAACAGTGCAGGCTACGATGGGTTCTCTCGGAAAAGTAGAAGTCGTGTATTGTGACCTGTGTGACCTGATAAAAGGAAATCCGGGAATGCCCCTGTATGGCACATTGCTTGATGGCGAGAATATATATGATGCCGAACTTACAGGGAATGGCTTTATAATTATGGGAAATGAGGGGAAAGGTATTTCAGATCCTATAAGGGATCTGGTGACGTGGCCGTTGCTTATCCCTCCATATGATTTGGGGAATCATTCCGAATCTCTGAATGTGTCTATCGCCACGGCGGTAGTGCTCTCTCAGTTCAGATGTCGGTGATTACGATTTAAACAGTTTCTAAAAATATTGATTAGTATTATTATAATGAAAACCAAGTTTCTAATTTCTTGTGTATTGGCTTTTGTAAGTGTCTTTACTTCCAATGCCGCACCGAAATATATATTCTATTTTATTGGTGACGGGATGGGGTTCAATCATGTGTTAAACACGCAGTTGTATCTGACGGATGTTATTAGTTCTCCGGATACCTTGACAATGTATAAGATGCCTGTAATGTCAGCTTTGAGAACTCATTCATTCTCCTCTCGTGTGACGGATTCTGCAGCGGCTGGTACTGCGCTTGCGACCGGTCACAAAACCCGAAATGGGATGCTTGGTATGGGGCCGGATACGGTAGCTGTGACCTCGATAGCAGAAGTGCTTTTCAAACGTGGATGGGGTGTTGGACTTGTAACTACTGACGGTGTTGATGACGCGACTCCCGGTGCGTTTTATACGCATGTTAAAAACCGAGGTGAGCGCATGCAGATTGGGAAGGATCTTGCTGATTCCGGTTTTCAGTTTGTCGCAGGTGCCGGTCTTGCAAAGGCTCGTGATAAGAAAGGAAAAAAGACCGAGTTGCTTGACTATTTTGCAAAGCGTGGTGTGAAGGTTACTTATGGTTCTCAAGGACTTTATGAAGAGGCTGACAGGATGCTGGTCCTGTCTTCAGACACAGTCAATACATGGAGCATCGGGTATACAATTGATTCAATTCCGGATGCCATGAAACTTAGGGATATGATTGAAGCCGGAATACGCCAGTTGACACGTGTGAGTCCAGACCGGTTCTTCTTGATGGTGGAAGGGGGAGGCATTGACCATGCCGCACATTCCAACGATGGTGGAACAATTGTTAGGGAAGTGCTTGACTTTGATCAGTCGCTCCGGCTTGCCTATGATTTTTATCTGATGCATCCCGAAGAAACCTTGATCGTTGTTACGGCAGATCATGAGACAGGGGGAATGTCGGCAGGCACTAATGCCACGGGGTATTCCGTGCGTACTTCCAGGATTGCTGCACAAAAAATTTCTAAGGAAGCTTTTTCAGATCATATTAAATCGTTCGTGGGCGATTCTCGAGAATACACTTGGAAGGACATGGAGGATTTTATGAAAGAGAAATTGGGTTGCGGCACAGCTTTCAAACCGTCTGAGAAACAGACTGCCGAACTTGAAAATATGTTTGATCAGATGATGTCAGGACGAGAATTGGCAGACCAAAAGACTCTTTACGCTACATTTGATGGTTTTACAGCACGCGTGTTTGAGATTGTGAATCAGAATACAGGGTTCGGATTCACTTCACACAGTCACACCGGAGCGACAGTCCCGGTATTCGCTGCCGGTGTAGGTGCCGAGAGATTCTCGCCACTCTCCGATAATACCGACATACCGCGCCGGATATTGTCAATAGCTCTTGATATACCCGTTGCGGAGGTTCCACTTTAATTTAGAATCTGTTTAAATTTTATTTTTAAACAGATTCTTATTTCAGGGAAGGGAGGAAAGCATCTTCGATGTGTTTTATTTCGTGGGAGTCGGGGGTGCCGGTGACGGTGATTATGTCGAGTCGATAAGGAAAAAGATGAGGGAGGGAGCGCATGTAAATGTCCCCTCCCTTTATCATCTTGTTTCTCTTGGGTGTGTCGACAGCTTCGTCGGCAGATTCAAACTCTCCTTTCCTCGCCTTGACTTCAACAAATATTATTGTGCTGTCTTTCTCGGCTATGATGTCAATCTCGATTTTGTTGCCGACACGCCAGTTCCTTTCACGAATAATATATCCATGACCCAGAAGGTAATCAGCGGCAATCTGTTCCGCCAGCTTACCCCATTCGCGGTTCGCCGCTCCCTGCTTTTTCTTGTCGATCATCAATATGCTTTGAATGACATGTCAAGACCTTTCACGGAGTGGGTGAGGGCGCCAACGGAAATGAAGTCAACGCCTGCTTCACCGTATTCGCGGAGGTTTTCAAGGGTGATACCGCCTGACGATTCTGTCTCGGCTTTGCCTCCTACGAGTTCTACAGCTTCTTTGGTGAGTGCCGGTGTGAAGTTGTCGAACATAATGCGGTCAACACCTCCGTGTGCAAGAACACGCCTTATGTCGTCAAGGCTTCTGACTTCTACTTCGATCTTGAGGTTCTTTCCATTTTCTTTGCAGTAGTCGTTTGCGCGTTGAATAGCTTTCTCGATGCCGCCTGCAAAGTCAATATGATTGTCTTTAATGAGGATCATGTCGAAAAGACCGATGCGATGGTTAGTTCCGCCTCCGATCTTTACCGCTTCTTTTTCGAGCATGCGCATGCCGGGAGTGGTCTTGCGGGTGTCGAGTACGCGGGTGTGAAGTCCTTTCAGCTCATCCTGATATCGGCGCGTCATTGTTGCCACACCGCTCATGCGCTGCATGATGTTGAGCATGGTGCGCTCTGCGATAAGCAGTGATCGAACGGTGCCTTCCGCAGTGAACGCGATGTCTCCCTTTTTTACTTCTGCACCATCTTTGATCATTACTGTCATCTTGATAGACGGGTCAACTTTATGGAGCACCTTTTCTGCAATTTCAACGCCGGCAAGGATTCCGTCTTCCTTTATTATGAGACGTGAGCGTCCCATGGCATCTGCAGGGATGGTGGAAAGAGTGGTGTGGTCTCCATCTCCGAGGTCTTCGGCAAATGCAAGATTAAGAAGCTCATCGTTCAATTCATCTTTTGTTTTCATATTTGTTTGATTTGATTTAATTTAATGGGGTTATATGGGGCTGTATGGGGTGGGGTGAGTGAAGAGGGGGAAAGGAGGGGGAGGGGAAAGGTGAGGGGAAAAAGGATTATTCGTGGTGGTAGGGCTCGCCACGAAGTATGGTCATCGCGCGGTAGATCTGTTCTGTGAAGAAAAGGCGTACCATCTCATGGTTGAAGGTCATTTTTGAGAGTGACAGGAGGGAGTCAGCGCGGTCATAAACGGGTTTTGAGAATCCGTAAGGACCGCCAACAACAAAAATAACTTTCCTGCGTCCCGATATCATCTGTTTCTCTAAAAAAGCAGAAAACTCAATGGAAGAATACTGTTTGCCACGTTCGTCAAGAAGTACTACAAAATCTGAGTTTGAGATCACATCAAGTATTTTCTCTCCTTCAGCATCTTTCTGTTTTGCTTGATCCATCTTGGATGCATTTTTAACATCCGGCAATGACTTGATGGAATATGGTATATAATGCTTCAGCCGACGGATGTATTCTGCTATACCATCTTCTACAAAACGTATGGATGTTTTTCCGATTGTCAATAATTCTATTTCCATATTTTGAAAATTTTCCGAAGAGACGGTATTAAAGATACCATTATCAGGAGAGCCATGACAGACAAGTAGATGTATGAATAGTTAAGCAGCATACGGTAATTGTCTGGAGCAAAACTCATAGGGTCTGCAGACGTGCCGTTTGCCATAAAATCGTCTGTATTTATGGCTTTAAGGGTGCTTTTCCATTCTATAATTCCATCGTGTGTGTAAACAACTGCAGGGTTGCCCCTTGCAAGTTCTTTTATTGCCGTGTCATCGGCAATATATATCGGATAGTCGGGCATGGAAAGGTCTTTCCAGTTGTCTATCTCTTCCTGTGTGCCGGACACGGCAGCTATCATTTCAATATTGTGTCTTGTTGCCCAGTCATAAAGCGAATTTATTTTCCAGGTAGTTGAAATGGAGACCTCTCCCATATCCGGCATAAGAAGCAAAATACGGTCGGTGTCTTGGGTGAGCACATCTTCGGTTATGTCTTCATTATCATTCCAGATATGGAAGCCGTGTCCATCCTTTGTTGTCTTGTCTTCATTGCCGATTTCTTTACGGTCAACAAATTGCCATCCTTCACTTTCATCAGGCAGATTGTCTATCGTAAATTCTTTATTCTCACCGTCTTTACTATAAATAAATAGAAAGTCCGGTTCACTTAAGTCTGCCTGCTCTGTGAGTGGTGTTCCGGTTTTATATTGACGGAAATCGATAAGTGGCTGATATAGGTATCCAAGCAATTCGATCAGACAGATGAAAATGGCTGTGGCTATAAAGGCAATCCATTGGATTGCAGGTGTGATAAGGCATGCACAATAACGATTATATTTTAGAAGCCATAACGTGAATCCGAATAGAACAACATTCTTCCAGAATGTTGCCCAATTGGATATTATGAATGCATCTCCAAAGCAACCGCAATCAGCTACCGGGTTGAAAAGCGCAATCCAGAGTGTGAACGGCAGCATGAAACACATCAGTATGAAACTCAATATCGAGCTTCCTTTTCTGAAACATCCCGTCGCGAGACACACTCCTATGAAAAATTCAATTCCACATAGGAAAAACACACCCACAGTCACGAGGTTAGGCCATATTGTCAACCCCAGGGCTGATAGATAGTCTTCAACCTTGAATTGGGTTCCCCAAGGGTCAATGGCTTTGACGAAACCTGAAAAAATGAATATAAGTCCTGTCAGCTCCCGTATGATCCATGTCATCCACCTGCTGTAGGTGCTTGCAGGGTCAGGCGAAACGTATTTTGATAAGTGCGAATATTGCATAATTGATCATATCCATGTAATTGGCGTCGATTCCTTCGCTGATTATTGTTTTACCCTTGTGATCTTCGATTTCCTTTGTGCGCATCAGCTTCTGAAGTATAATGTCGGTAAACGAACTCACACGCATTTCTCGCCAAGCTTCATCATAGTCATGGTTCTTGTTCATCATCAATGCGGTGGCTGCTTCTATCTTTTCTTTATATAGTTCCAACGCTTTGTCGTTGGAGATTGTGTCTCCTGCTCCTAAGTCAAGCTGTATGAGGGCTATTGCACAATAGTTGACTATGCCTATAAATTCAGGTTCAATGCCTTCGTTTACAGCTGCGGCTTCAATCCCTTTCTCTTCAAGCGAACGGATTCTTCGCGCCTTGATAAAAATCTGATCGGTCAGGCTTGACGGACGCATTATGCGCCAGGAGGTGCCATAGTCTTTGAGTTTCTTTTCAAATATATCACGGCATACTGCTTTTATTGCCGCAAACTCATCCGGTGTGTTATGGGAGCTCATTCTTTTTTAAGTGCGAAAATAATAAAAAAATCAGAAATAGCTTCAAATATTCACGAATAGTTGCTATTTTTGAATCATGAAAAATCAAATAAGATTAATTGCCGAGTGGGAAAGTTGCAGGTCAATACTCCTTGCCCTTCCCGAGCAGCATACCGACTGGAACTATATTCTTGAAGAAGCTCGCGAACAGTATCGTCGTATGATCCTGTCTTTCACCACACATGGATGTCATTGCACTGTGCTTACCAGGGACAAGGCGGCAGCATATGATCTGCTCAAAGAATGTGATGGATCAATGATCTCACTGGTTGAGATGGAATATAATGATACCTGGACGCGGGATTATGGACCGATATCAGTGGTGCGAGGGGAGCGCTTATGCGCTCTTGATTTCGGATTTAATGGCTGGGGACTGAAGTTTGCTTCTGACAATGATAATCTCGTGAATCTCCATCTTTGTGAGGGGAGTGTTTTTATGCCTGGAACATACAGGAATGAGCGGGACTTTATTCTGGAAGGGGGATCAATAGAAACAGACGGATGTGGCACTATGCTCACTACTTCACGTTGCCTTTGTTCTCCAAACCGCAATGGAGGGCACTCCAAGCATGAACTTAACGAGATATTGCATGACCGTCTTGGCATAGATCATGTGCTATGGCTTGATCATGGAGCCCTTGCCGGAGATGACACGGATTCGCATATCGACACTTTATGCAGGATTGCCCCTGACAATACTATCCTCTTCACCGGATGCAGGGATATGGATGACCCTCATTTTGAAGAGTTGTTGAAGATGCGTGCTCAACTCACAATGTTCCGCACACCGCAGGGAGAGCCTTACAATCTGGTAGAGTTGCCGCTTCCTTCTCCAGTCTATGATGAAGATGGGGAGAGGCTTCCGGCTTCTTATGCAAACTATCTTGTCACTCCGGATACGGTATTCATGCCTGTCTATTCACAGCCGGAGAATGATGCACTTGCATGTCATATCATAAAGGTTGCATTTCCTGATCACGAAGTAGTGCCGGTGGAATGCACCACACTTGTAAAACAACATGGCTCATTACATTGCGCCACTATGCAGATACCCGAAAATCTTTTTAACCATACGATATATGAATAGCAAAATATCAGTGGGGATTGTTCAGCATTCCTTTATAGAAGATATAGATTTCAACAGGGCGAGAAACCTTACCGCTATAGAAAACCTTTCGGCTGACGGTGCCGATGTCATTGTCTTGTCGGAGCTTCATGACTCTTTATATTTCTGTCAGACAGAGAATGTAGATAACTTTGATCTAGCGCAGACCCTGCCGGGGGATTTCACGGAGTTTTACGGTTCTGCGGCGGCAGCCAACAACGTGGTGATCGTCACGAGCATGTTTGAGCGACGCGCTCCCGGTCTGTATCACAATACGGCGGTGGTGTTTGAATCGGATGGCACGATTGCCGGTATGTATCGCAAGATGCACATTCCTGATGATCCCGGTTTTTATGAAAAGTTCTATTTCACTCCGGGCGATCTGGGTTTTGAGCCAATAGAAACTTCTGTCGGACGTCTCGGGGTGTTGGTATGCTGGGATCAGTGGTATCCGGAAGCTGCGCGCCTTATGGCTATGCGTGGAGCACAGGTGCTTATTTATCCTACTGCAATAGGATGGAATCCGGATGATTCCCAAGATGAGAAAGCAAGGCAGAGGGAGGCGTGGATTACGGTGCAACGCGGGCATGCCGTGGCTAATGGAGTGCCGGTGATCAGTGTGAACCGTTGTGGATTTGAAGAGGATCCTTCGGGTCAGACCTCCGGCATTGACTTCTGGGGATCCAGTTTTGTTGCCGGTCCGCAGGGTGAGTTCCTTTATGAAGCACCTGATAATTCTCCTGCAGAAGAAGTGGTGGAGGTTGATCTATGCCGTTCGGAGGATGTACGCCGTTGGTGGCCTTTCTTCCGTGATCGACGTATAGACAGCTATGAAGGCGTTACAAAGCGATTCCTGGTTTAATAAGTATAAACAGTATAAACGCAGAAATGGCAGGCATTATGCCTGCCATTTCTGAACTTGTCAAAAAATACTTATTCACCTAATAACCTATCTTGTTTTACCTATTTTTACCAGTATGCCAATGTTGTGAATGCTTACTTGCTGCTTGCAACCTTCGCCTGTTTCATTGCCTTGCCATCCTGATTGCCTTTGCCGTCATGGTGGCGTTTGCCCTTTTTCATTGCCAATGCTTTCTTGCCGCCGTGGTGTGAAGGATTGTTCACATAAAAGTTCTTAAGATACACGATCATCTGGTCGGATGAGAGAATTTCACCAAGATCGTTGATATATTTATTCCTTAATTCTTTCTGGGCATTACGCGGGTTGTAAGTAGTGTCTTTTTTGTCGCGCGCGTTTTTCGCCTGTGTCCTGATTTCCTGACGCGAAACTTTTACGGCATTATCTAATGCCTCAATACGTCCTTTTTGCTCTGTCGTGAGCTGTATGCCTTCAAAAAGGTTCGCCTTTGCGCATTTGTTAAGGCAATTCTTCTTTCCATCTTTGCAGCATTTTTTGTTTTTTGCGATGCATTCTGTTGATTTGCATGCATTGTCCATTTTATTTTGTGCAGTTACCGGGAAAGATAATGAAGCTACTGCAATAAAAGCCAAACCTAATAATGTTTTTTTCATTTTGTTCTTTTTTATCTGTTAAAACTTGAAACCGATTAATGGAGTGAATAGTTTCATTTTGTTTTCACTTATGGTCCTATCGGTTATAAAACTTATTTCCAATTGGAATTCATTTTTAAGACAGATAAAAAAACGTTAGGTTTAACCCACGAACAGACTTTAACGATTATTAATTAAACTGTTAATAAACCTAATGAGCGAAATCAATAATCGTCCATATTGAGGCGATGCAGTATGTCCATGTGTAAGTAGTTGTCTCGTTTTTGAGGTTTGACACCCCTTATCACGCATTCGGCAAATGTGGATAAGGCAAGTTGAGACTGGCTCGAGATATGTCTTGTCACAAGAAATTCAATATGTCCGCTTCTGAGGCTCGCCAAGTTCGGCTCGATGTCGTCAAAACCTACAACGATACGTTTAGTGTCGGGATTCTCACGGAGATATTCGTCAATAAGGAATATGCGGGAGTTTATCATTATTAAATGTTTGACCTCCGGATGTTCTTGGAAAAAATCTTTCAGTGTCACATAGATCTGCTGATGGTCAGCCGGATTGATGAATACAGTGTGGATTTTACATTGGGGAAATTTCAGGTTTATATAGTCAAGGAAGCCCTGGCGGCGTTTGGCATTGGGGTCAGCCTTGTGGTTTGTGTCACGTATGAGCCTCACAAGTAACAATTGGTCAGGATTGAAATGGTTAGTAAGCAGGAAGGCTCCGAGACGCCCGCTCTTATATGGGTCCATGCCATAATACACGGTATAGTTCAGTCCGTCAAATTTATCATCGACAAATGCAAAGGGTATGCCCACCTCGTCAAGTTGTGACGCGAAATGTATGGTTTCTTCCCGGAAGACGGTGTTCATTATCACTCCGTGAGGTTTCGAGTCAAGTATTTTATTGCAACATGTCAGGTATGATTCAGGACTTGTCTGGTCATAGAAATGGAAATCGACCTCTATATTATAATTGTATAGAGAATTTGCTCCCGCGATGAATCCTTCGTGTATCTTCTCCCAGTACTCACCGTGCTCAAATTCCGGAATCAAACATGCGAACGTATATGTTTTTTTAGATGCGAGTATTGATGCATTAAGATTTGGACTGTATCCAAGAATCTCTATAGCTCGTTTCACTTTCTCTACTGTCTCTTGCGACACGCGCCCGCGATTGTGTATCACGCGGTCTACAGTTCCTCGTGATACATTACATAGGCGAGCGACATCAAATATTGTTGCCTGGGTTGTCGAGTTATTTATCTTATCTGTCTTGGCCATATGGCATTCAGTAACAAAATTAATAACATACGTAAGTAATGGGAGTTTGCACAATAAAACAGGAGAGGATCATGAGTGTACTAATCTTGCTACTTACTTATTTGGAATGTTTGATATGTTTAAAAAGACAATACTTAAAAAATTATATACAAAATTATCATTTTTTTTTGGAAATATAAAAAAGTTCTAATATATTTGCAGTGTAAATGTGCACGTGCACGCAAAAGATTTGATTAAATTCGCTGAGTAAAGTAGTTGAAAGGTGTAAAATATAAGGCATGACGAGCCTATAAACGTTTATCTAATTTTACTTTTAATCCATAATGAGCAGTTTGTGGTTAACGGATGCGTTAACAAAAGGAGTTCCGAGTTTATAGCCCGGAACTCCTTTGACAAACAAAGCCAGTCTTGATTGCTTACTTGCCGTTTGTTTATTTCTTTTGCATTTCGGGATCTTGGGGGATCGCATTTGTCATATAGGCAAATATCAGTGTTAAAGTTGATAATGCTAATAATACGATTGCCGTGGAATGCATGATGTTGCCTATCCCTACAAGGGGCGCAGCGATAGCCCCGAATACATATCCGGCGAGGCCAAGCAGGGCGGAGGCTCCTCCTGCGTTAGCTCTTCCTTCGTTCATTGCCAATGTGTTTCCCACTGTGAATATCATCCCAAGGGAAAACACCATGGGCAGTAAAAGAAGTTCGTATGCCCAAAAATCATTTATAAAAAATAATATGACGGCTTGGACTGAAGTGGCAATCATGAGTAGCCATGCGCCTATGAATGCAGCTTTCTTTAAGATATCGAACTTTAAGGCAACCATTGCTCCGCATGCAATGAATATTGCGTTGAAACCCATAAAAAGTCCGAAATGAAGTTCTGACCATCCGAAATGATCCTGCATTATAAATGGAGCAGAAGAACAATAAGCGAACAGAAGTCCGAGGGCGCATCCTTTTAAGAGGGCATGAACAACAAATCGTTTGTTTTTCAAGAGGGTTGGATATTCTCTAAATGCTTCGATTATGTTGCCGCTGAATCTCTTTTCAGGACTTAAAGATTCTTTTAGCGGAATCCCGATGCAGATCAACAGCGCTGCAAATCCGGCAAGAACATAGAATATACCTTTCCAGCCGTCAACGGAAGCCAATAGTCCGCCGAGAACCGGTGCCGAAGCAGGTGCGAATCCATTTATGGCTCCGATCAGTGCCATCATTTTGGCTAACGGTCTGCCGCTAAATATGTCAGCAGGGATGGTGCGAGCAAGGAAGTAGCCACCGGATGCTCCTATTCCCTGTATTAGCCTGCATCCAAGGAAAAAGTGGATTGAGGGAGAGAAGACGCTGATGATAGCTCCCACGATAAATATCAGCAGTGTGACTATTAAGACGGGTTTTCTGCCTAATTTATCGCTGATGGGTCCAAGAAAGAGTTGACCGATTCCAAGTCCTATCATGCCCATGGTCAAACCAAGTTGCACGACGGAGACGGAGCAGTCGAAATATCGTGTCATTTCCGGAAGCGTCGGAAGATACATGTCGTTGACGAATGATCCGAATGCACTCAATCCCACAAGGTAGGCTACCAGAAAAATATAATAGTTCTTGCCATTGGGATATGTATTCGTTTGGGTAACTTCGTGTGATTGGGAAGGGGTTTGTGTGGTCATATTGTTTTTCATGTATTGTGTTATTAGAGGCTGTTTAAGCAAAGTTGATGTAGTTATATAACAATTTATGTTCTTTTAAGTGTTTTTTATTAACATTTATTTTTGTGGATTCATTTTTAGTGCAATTATGTCTTGTAGTGGTTGCCAGTTTGATGGATAAGTGTTAATTTTGTAACTTATTAGTAATTTCTACAGGTAATTGATATGAAGGTTATGAAATTCGGGGGAACTTCTGTTGGTTCACCCAAAAGGATTAAAGATGTTGCAGCCCTTGTTGGCGATAAGGGTCGGAATATCGTGGTTCTGTCAGCAATGAGCGGCACAACCAATTCGCTTATTGAAATCTCTAATGCAGTGAAGAACGACGATCCTCAGCTTGCCTGCCGGCTTATCTCTTCGCTTGAGGACAGGTATGACGGCGTGGTCAATGAATTGCTTTCAGACTCGGAAGCTAAGGCTCGGACACGTGCTGTTGTAACAGGTTTCTTTAATGAAATACGTCATACGATTGCTCAGCCGGAATCTCCTTTGTTGGAAAAGCAGATAGTGGCACGGGGAGAGATGATCTCAACAAACCTCATGCATGCATATCTTCATGAAAAGGGAATAAATCCCGTTCTTCTTCCGGCTTTGGAATTTATGCGCACTGACGAGAATGGAGAGCCGGATCTTCCTTATATTTCTGATCATCTAAGCCGTTTGCTTGAAGAAAATCCGGAAGCGGATCTGTATATTACCCAAGGTTTCATATGTCTGGATAATGAGGGTAATATACATAACCTGGAGCGTGGAGGAAGTGACTATACGGCATCTTTGATAGGCGCGGCAATTAAAGCCGACGAAATAGAGATATGGACGGATATTGACGGGATGCATAATAATGATCCCCGTTTTGTGGAAAATACAAAACCTGTCAGGAATCTGCATTTTGAAGAGGCGGCAGAGCTTGCCTACTTCGGAGCTAAGATCCTGCATCCTACATGCATACTTCCTGCAAAACTCAATAACATCCCTGTGCGTCTTTTGAACACAATGGAACCGGAGGCTCCCGGCACGTTGATTGACAACAATCTACAGACGGGTTGTATAAAAGCTGTGGCGGCTAAAGACAATATCACAGCTATCAAGATAAAATCAGACCGAATGCTTCTTGCATATGGTTTCCTTAAGAAAGTGTTTGAGATTTTTGAGAAGTATGAGACTGCCATAGATATGATCACAACTTCGGAAGTGGGAGTTTCCGTGACTGTTGACAACGAACGCAATCTTGACCTCATAGTTGGAGAACTTCATCGTTTCGGCACGGTCACCATTGATCGGGGCATGACAATAATATGTGTGGTTGGTGATCTCGAATGGCAGAATCGCGGTTTCGAGGCTAAGGCTCTTGATGCATTGCGTGATATTCCAGTCCGTATGATTTCATATGGCGGTAGCAACTACAACATATCTTTCCTGATAAAAGCGGAAGACAAGAATAGGGCACTGCGTGCACTTTCTGCTGAGATTTTTGCTTAACCCTGTTTAAAATAATGAAATTTAATTTATCTTGCATGGAGGGGGTGGATACCCCTTATTATTACTATGATATGGAGCTGTTGCGCTCCACGCTGGATGAGATTGCCAAATGCGTGGCAGGAACTGACGTGCACGTGCACTATGCTGTCAAGGCGAATGGAAATCCCGAGATACTTAAGGCAATCTCGGAATCAGGATTTGGTGCCGACTGTGTTAGCGGAGGTGAAATTGAAGCTGCCTTGGAAGCCGGTTTTCCTCATTCCTCGATATACTATGCCGGAGTTGGAAAAACTGATGACGAAATTCGCTATGGCATAGAAAACGGTATTGGCTGTTTCAATGTCGAGTCTGTCGAAGAGCTTGAGGTGATCGCGGCATTGGGCGAGGAGTCTGGCAAGAAAGTTCCTGTTGCGCTTAGAGTTAATCCCAATATAGATGCGCATACTCATGAATATATCACCACCGGACTTGAAGAAAACAAATTCGGTATTGATATGCGTTGTCTTGACAGGGCGGTAGATCTTGCGGTTGCATCGCCATGGATAGATCTGATAGGATTGCATTTTCATATAGGTTCTCAGATCACGATTACTGAACCTTTTGCTCTTTTATGTGACAGGATAAATGATCTGACTGCACATTATCGCAGGCGGGGAGTTGAGTTTAAGGTGCTTAATGTTGGAGGAGGTCTCGGTGTTGATTATGATGATCCCGACGTTAACCCTATACCTGATTTCAAAAGCTATTTCGAAACTTTGATTTCAGGTTTGCATCTAACCCCGGGGCAGCAGATTCATTGTGAGCTCGGCAGGGCGGTAGTGGCTCAATGCGGCTCGCTGGTTTCCCGTGTAATATATGTAAAAGAAGGAGTGGACCGACAGTTCCTTATTCTTGATGCCGGGATGAACGATCTGATGCGTCCCGCCCTTTATGGGGCGCACCATAAGATAGAGGTGATAGATCCTGCAGACCCATCAATGGAGAGCATTTATGATGTGGTGGGACCAGTGTGCGAATCATCAGATGTTTTCGGCAAGGGTGAAAAACTTCCCGCCGTGCGTCGTGGCGACTTGATCGCGCTGCGCTCGGCGGGAGCATACGGTGAGAGCATGGCTTCCGGATACAATATGCGGAAACTCCCCGGTTCTTTATTTGTCGGGTGAGAACATAGGATCCCAAGCCGGTAAAAGGATCGGTTCCTGTTTAAGAATTTCAAGTGTTTTAGCGGGTATATGCTTCTTGTCTACTACAAGACGGAACATATACTCGTCAAACCATTTGTCAGTAATGATCAGGTGCCCGTCATTCGGACCGCTTCCCCAGCTGTTTTCTACTAACCATTTTATTGGTTTTCCATTGGTGTCTATATCAACAGCCACGAGAGTCATGGCATGAGAAGATGCGCTTGCGTGGGTCCGTATCCGGTCTGCCTTGTCCATACCGAATTTGACACCCATAAGCGATTCGTAGTCGAAATTGGATGTGTCAAGCACGCCTCGTTCACGATCGTAGAATTTACCGACATCGCACGAAAAATACATCATGGTGCTGTCTTTGATGGATTCTATTGCCATTCCTTTAATGTCTTCAACAGGAAGATTGATGTATGTCCAGTTCTTTCCGTCATAAGAATGACGGTCATAATCTATTTCATACAGTTTGTAATATTCACGTGTAGGGTCGTTCATAAGCATGACATAATCATTCTTTAGGTCATTGCCTGCAAACGTGTTGTAAAATTCAAGTGGAGTGTATTTGCGTGTGCTGACAACATTTCCTTTAGAATCCTTTCGCGTCCAAGTAAACTCAGAGGGAGGCGTTCCTAAAGTTAGGGCGAGCATGCGGTATATTTCGCTGAGCATTTGTTCTTTGCGTGTTTCGATTGCTGACTGTTTGGCCTTGTCGGCATGCATCTTGCGAAGTTCAAGACCGTCTTCGCGAAGCTTCAGGGAAATAAGCCGGCTCATCTTTGATGTGTTGTTGCTGCTGAATGATTCCCGCATCACTTCTGCGGGAACTACACCATATTTCATGATATTGTCGGAAAGTCCGGTGTATTGACCTCCGTCGCTGAGCGGATGTGCAAAGAGCCAGTCTACCATCTTGTCGTCCATCGGACGGTCTGCATAATCAATCATGCCCTGAAGGAACAGGTTTGCCTTTTCAAGCTGGTCGTAAAAGAAATTATAATTCTGCGACAGCTCTAATTTAGGCAGGTTATGGTCTGCCATCATCTGGGCACGGAGCACATTAAGACCTGTGAAGAGCCAGCATCTTCCGGATGATTTCTGATCTGTGATGCCAATGCTTTTTACCCTATGGGAGAAGTTTGTGTCGAAAGCGTTTCCGGATTCGGCGTTGAGTGCAATTTTGTCAATGTCAGAATTGCCGAGTGCATTTCTAAGAGCCTTGGATGATGCGTCGTTTACATATGCTTCTTTAAGACGGGACATCATTTCTGAGGATATTCCTCCTTTGCCTCTTTCTTGCGAGGCTAAAATGTCTGAACATGGAATTGCAGCAAGGCATGCCGCAAGGATTGAAACAGTAAAAAATCGCTTATTCATGATATTATAAATATGTCATTTTTATTTTATGAAGTTGTTTAAACAACTTCCATGCAAAGATAGCGAGATTTTAGTTAATTTTGCAAAATAAAAGAAATTGAAATGAAAAATTTTTATTATTGTGTATTGGCGGGTATTGCCATAGGAATTGCCGCCATTTGTAATCTTGCATCGGGTGGAATTATTGGGGCGGCATTGTTTGCTTTTGCTTTGTCTGCGATTGTGTGTTGTAAATGGACCCTTTTTACGGGGAAGGCAGGTTTTTTCACCACTCGCAAAGAGTTTATTGATCTTGTTTTAATCCTTTTTTATAATGCAATAGGAGTTGCACTTGCAGTATTGCTTTCAGATTCTGTTATGGCGTTAGGAGAAAATGCGATTAGGATTGTGGAACTGCGTAAAGCTGCAGGTTTAAGGGTTATCATGCCGTCTGTGCTTACCGGCATGATAATGACTGTAAGTGTGAAATGTGCGAGAGAAGGTCAATGGTTGCCATTGGTGCTTGGTATCCCGACATTTGTGATGTGTGGTTTTCCTCATTGCGTGGCGGATATTGCATATTATTGTGTCACCCGTGATTTTCCATGGTTGGTGTGGCTGATGTCTGTTGTCGGCAACCTTGTCGGATGTAATCTCCCGACACTCCTGCGTTTCCCTAAAACAAATAAGTAGTAAATAAATAATTAAGCAGTTCAAACCATGGTTTGAACCGCTTAATTATTGTGGAGCATACCGGGATCGAACCGGTCACCTCTTGACTGCCAGTCAAACGCTCTAGCCAGATGAGCTAATGCCCCAAGAGTTATTACTCCGCAAATTTATAAATAAAATTTTTTAATTGCAATAAAAATATTCAAAATATTTTTATTTGTTCATGCGTGGTGTCAAATTAATTAATTTGACACCACGCATGAACATGATCGTTTATTTGAATGTGTCGGGGAGGTCGTTTTCATACAAGACGGTGTCTCCGGCACGTAATATGGAAGCAAGGAGTTTCTGAGCTTCGTTAAAATTGGCAACAGTGTGCAGGTTATCCACGTTGAACGAGGTTTCTTTCACTCCAGCCACAAGGGCATCGCGGTTGTATTCACCTACGATTATTGCAATGTCAAGGTTGTCACCGATGTGGCGTCCGAGAGTTTTGTTCAGGTTGTATTGCTCATTGCCAAGCTCTATCATTCCGGGGGTCACTATTATTCTCTTGCCCTCTTTAAAATGTGACAGGACGTCGACAGCCATTTTTGATCCAGCCGGATTGGAGTTGAATGCATCGTCTATGATTGTAACCCCGCCGGGTGTATGTTTTATGCTCAGGCGATGTTCCACCTGTTCGAGCGAACCTACAGCATAGCGGATTTTTTCTGCATCAACGCCAAGGGCGATGGCGATGCATATGGCTGCCAAGAGGTCGGAAACATTGCATTCCCCAAGGAGACGGGTCTCGATGGGCAGGCGGAAATCTTCGGGTCCTTCAATTGTGAATGTAGTGCCGTTTGGCGTGTATTTTATGTCTGTGGCGCGATAATCGGCATTGTCCGGGTTTGTTACAGCATAACGTATCGATTCAACATTTCCGATATTTCGTGTAGCACACAGTTCAAAGTCATTGTTTATGACTGCTAAACCGTCGGTTGGGAGGGAATCTACAAGTTCAAATTTGGTGGACTGCACATTCTCGATGGTTTTGAAAGACTCAAGATGCATTGGACCTACAGCAGTGACAATGCCCATCTGAGGATGCACGATATCGCATATCTCCTTGATGTCGCCTTTTTGTTTAGCTCCCATTTCGCATATAAACACTTCGTTATATGGCTTCATGTATTCCCGTATTGTACGGACTACACCCATCGGAGTGTTATATGACCCCGGAGTCATGAGCACGTCATATTTCTCCGATAATATGCGATGGAGATAATGCTTCGTGCTTGTCTTGCCGTAAGATCCGGTGATGCCGACTATTTTGAGATCATGCATAGAGCGAAGGATGCGTTTTGCATCACGAACGTATCTCTGTTGGATCATTTTCTCTACCGGCATAAGGATTATGTCGGCAATTATCAATGGCGCAAAAGAGCAAACGGAAAGGCAAAGCATAAATCCAAGCACAATCGTGGACGGGGCATATCCATCCCAGCTGCCGTCTTTATGAGCGGATATTAATACCATTGCGATATATCCTCCAAGCGCCAAGAATGTTGTTAAAGAATAAAGCCTCCATACCCGTTTGGTGAAAACCAAAGGCTTCTTGTATTTTTTTCTCAGAATTATTGCGATTTTTACTATAGCAACTATTGCCACAGCTATCGCTGATAATGGCGCGGTAAGAAGTGTTGAAAAAATCAGGAAAAGGCATGCGATGTCAACAAGAGACCATGCTGAGCCTAAATTACCTTTCAACCATCTCCAATATCTTGGAATACGGTAAGAATTTTGTTGGAACATCTGAATCTGAAATTTGAAATTCAGAATCAAATATATTCCGCAGATCGAGTAAATAATTATATATGGTATCATTTTATTATAAATGAGAATTATTGTTGACGTGGAATTAAAAAACTCCGTATTACGGCGCGGAATGCCCCCGGATTGTCAAGGAATGAGTAGTGTCCGCATCCTTGCCAACTGACAAGTCCTGCATCCGGTATCAATTTTTCCATCAGTCTTGCATCAGACATGGGTGTAGCTTTGTCTTCTTCTCCCCAGAGCAGTAGGGTGGATGCCTTGATTTTTGGAAGGTGTCGGGTGAGATCCTCATTGACACATTTGCTCATCACGGCACGCATTACCGGTGAAGAATTGCGATAATCGGCAGATCCCGCTTTCCCTCTCCATGCATCTATCATTTTGCCTCCTTGCTTCTTTCCGAAAACTAAAGGCATAACCTTCTTGGCAGTCTTGAAGCTATACACTTTTATGTAATATTTCATGCTTCGTTTAGGTTTGATGCCGGCTGCGTCAATCAGAACTATCTTGCCTATCGGATTACGTGAGGACATAAGTATGGATATGCGCCCGCCGAAAGAATGCCCGATAAGCACAGGGTCCTCGATTTGCATAATAGAGGTGAATTTCTCCATCAATGTGGTGTAATCGTCTACACCCCATGTCGAGGGCGGTTCGTTGCTTGCTCCATGTCCGGGAAGGTCGATATTGTAAACCCTCATCTCTGTGTTGATGGCATTGGCTATGGATCTGACAGTGGTGTGATCGCATCCCCATCCATGCATTAACAGTACGGGTTTGCCGTTTTCCGGTCCGGTAACTTCATAATGCACCTTCATGCCGTCTATTTCAATATCATTTTCCATGACGAATATGCTTTCTTATGCAAAGGTAGTTAATTTTTTTGTTTTCTCCATGTTGTGGATAATGCGGGGGAATTGAATTGCCAGTCCGACACCCCGGACTCCAAGGAAAGAAAGGAATGCTGTCCACAATATCATATTTCCCGCTGATTTATCGTCGAAAGAGTGGTTAATGAAGCCTAAGGATATTATTGCCCCGAATGTCAGGATTGCGATCAAAGTGGTGACGAACATTCTTCTGGTGGCTGTAAGTCCGATGAAGAACCCGTCGAATATGAATGCCCATACAGCTATCGGAGGTAAAATCCATATGAATGCTTTCATGTTTTTGACTCCCTCTCGGATTTTACCGACATCGGTCAGGACGGATGTTATTATGTCTGATCCGGAAAAATATATGATCAGGAATGCCGAAGCCATGACTGCGGACCATAATAACAGGCGACGTGACATTGAATGCAAAGAAGGGAAGTCGCCGGCACCGGCGTTCTTGCCTATGAGAGCTTCGCCTGCAAAGGAAAAGCCGTCCATAAAATAAGAGAAGAATAGGAAGAATTGGAGCATGATTGTATTGACGGCCATAGTCAGGTCGCCCATTCGTGCTCCAATTGCAGTGACGGAAAGCGATACGCCCATAATACAGGCAGATCTTAGGAATAGGTCTGTGCTGACTCTGAAGAACTTACCATAGCCGCCTCCCCGTATTATCCGTTTCAAATCCGGTTTTAGTGAAACTTTTTTTGAATATGCAAATACAACGGATGTTGCCAATATCAATCCTGCCCAATTGGCTGTCAGTGTGCCATAGGCAACGCCTGCAAAACCGGCGTTGATTCCGTAGACAGCAATCAGGCTTGCCGCGACATTAAACAGATTCATTGATATGGATATCAGCATAGGACGCATGGTGTCTTGCATGCCGATAAACCATCCGTTAATGGATAAGGTTATGAGGAGAGGCGGGATTCCCCATGCACATATCGAGAAATATAATGAGGCAGCCTTGGAAGTTTCTTCTCCGGGGGAGATTATGCCCATAAATAAATCTAACAGAGGCTCGCGGATGATAATCACTAATAGTCCCAATATTGCAGCCAGAGAAACAGACCGCCAGAATATAATATTGGTTGCTCCTTTCTTTTGGGAGCCTAAGGCTTCTGCCGTTAGTCCGGTTGTCCCCATCCTTAAAAAGCCGCAAAGCCATAATATCACATTAAATATCGTGCCTCCGGCTGCTACTGCCGCTAAATAAATTTCGCTTCCAAGATGTCCGGTTATGGCTGTGTCACAGAGTCCCAGTAGGGGCACCGTGATGTTGCTGGCTATTGCCGGAAGGGCAAGGCGGAGGATTGCGCGGTCCGCTTGTGTGTAGAGACGTTTTTTCACAGATGCAAAATTAATAAATTAAATATTATGGGAAATGTGAATGGTGAACATTTATTTGTTAATTTTGTATCACAAAGAACAAGTGCAAATCAATTATCAATATGAACCGTTTCTTATTACCGTCAGGGATTATCATCCCTATGATATTGACGATGTCGGGATGTTCTTCCGATAATGTATCGTTAACTTCTTATGTAGATCCTAAAATCGGGTCTGGAGGACATGGTCATGTCTTTGTGGGATCTAATGTGCCATTCGGCATGACTCAGGTTGGTCCGGTCAATGTCTCGCAAGGTTGGGATTGGTGTTCAGGTTATCATGATAGCGACTCTACCGTTATCGGATTTGCGCATACACACCTTTCCGGAACTGGATGTGGCGACTTGATGGATGTGTTGGTGATGCCGGTTGTTGGAAAAGAATTGAAATATGAGAGGGGGCGTCTTGATTCTGTAGGTTCAGGTCTTTGGTCTTATGCAGACCGC
This sequence comes from uncultured Bacteroidales bacterium, assembly GCA_949123685.1. The sequence continues at coordinate 33,400 of CASBHZ010000026.1, forward strand.
TCTCGCGAGATCGTTCGTCCCGGGTATTATTCGGTGCCTCTTTCCCGTTATGACATACTTGCTGAAATGACATCAACCTCACGTGTGGCATTGCATCGTTATACATTCCCGGAATCGGATGAGTCTGCAATAGTTATAGATCTCGAGAACGGAAGCGGTGACACGCCAACTGAATTTAGCATGACGGCAGATGATAAAAAACGTATTGTAGGCTATCGCCATTCAAGAGGATGGGCTGACAATCAGAAGGTATATTTCGTTATTGATTTCTCGCAACCTTTCGATAGTTTTGAAAAGGTTGATGACAGAGGATTGTATGGACGGGTGAATTATAAGACCAAAGAGGGTGAACAGATCCTTATGAAAGTCGGATTGTCAGCCGTTTCGGAAGAAGGGGCAATCGCAAATTTGTCTTCCGAACTTGAAGGCTGGGATTTTGATTCCACTGAAAAGAACGCAAACCGCTTATGGGAAAAGGAACTTTCAAAGGTGAGGATAAAAGGAGGCTCTGATGACGAGCGTAAAATATTCTATACCGCCTTGTATCATACGCTTATCGCCCCTTCTGAATTTTGCGATGTAAACGGCGATTATCGCGGAGCCAATGATTCTATTGTGAAAGGCGCTCCGTTCCGTTGTTACACCACTTATTCTCTATGGGACACATATCGCGCGGCTATGCCTCTGCTGAGCATTATTCAGCCTGAGCGTTATGCGGATATGATAAATACGATGACGGCAATATGTTACGAGCAGGGACGTCTGCCGGTATGGCATTTATGGGGATGCGAGACAGATTGCATGGTAGGTAGTCCTGCAATTCCGGTAGTGGCGGATGCTATTGTCAAGAATATTCCCGGAGTTGACAGGAAAAAGGCATATGATGCCTTGCTCAAGACTGCAATGGACACTATAAGGGGGAATGGACTGCGTCAGAAATATGGATACATACCGTTTGATCTTTTCAATGAGTCGGTGGCATATGATATGGAATATGCCTTGGCTGACTGGGCTGTAGCTCAGGCAGCCATAGCTATGGGCGATTCTGTGCGCTATAAATATTTTAATGAAAGAAGTCACTCTTACCGTAATTATTTCGATCCGTCAGTCGGGTTTATGCGAGGAAAAAACAGCAGGGGAGAATGGAGAACTCCGTTCAATGAATTTGATACTTCGCATCGTGCAAATGATTATTGCGAAGGTAACGCATGGCAATATACTTGGCTTGTGCCTCATGATATAAAGGGACTGAGGGATTGTTTCGGTTCTGATGAAAAGATGTTTGCAAAACTTGATTCTCTTTTCACCATTTCTTCAGCCTTACAAGGTGAAGACATATCTCCCGACGTTTCAGGGTTCATAGGTCAATATGCGCATGGCAATGAACCGGGGCATCATACTGTTTATCTTTATGCAATGATGGGGCGTCCGCAAAAGACTGCAGATCTTGTCAGGGAGATTCTTGCCTCGATGTATTCAACCAAGCCCGATGGACTCTCCGGAAATGAAGATGTGGGTCAGATGTCTGCCTGGTATATCCTTTCGTCTATGGGACTATATGAGGTGGAACCCGGCAGTGGCAGGTATTGGTTCGGTTCTCCGCTTTTTGATGAGGTTGAGGTCGATGTGCCTGGAGGCGTATTCAAAATTTCCGCTCATGGAAATTCTTCAAAAAACAAATATATTTCAGAAGTGCGTCTTGACGGAAAGAAGTATGAACTTCCGTACATTGAATATTCTGACATAATCAAGGGTGCGCATCTTGAATTTTACATGACAGACAAGATGCCATAGGGGCTTAATGAAAGTTAAATTTGATGCCAAGACTTCTGCAAACTGTATGCCGCATTTGCTCCTTAGGAAATTATTCGTTAATTTTGTAAGGATTTGTGAATAGACAAAAGGAGGATACCCGATGACTGGAAAATGGAATTATCAGCCCCTGACGCATCAGGAGAAACGCGAGACTGACACGCTGGCGGAGCACGTTGGCGGCAATGCGGTAGTAGCAGAACTTCTGATACGTCGCGGTGTCACTACTGACGAAGAGGCTGATCATTTCTTTTCGCCTTCCCTTTCGCAGCTTCATGATCCATTCTTGATGAATGACATGGACAAGGCTGTGAATCGCCTGAACAAGGCGATGGGAGCCAAGGAGCGTATCATGATATATGGAGACTATGACGTGGACGGTGTTACAGCCGTGGCTTTGGTATATAAGTATCTGCAGAACTATTATTCGAATGTAGAGTATTATATACCGACACGTTATGAGGAGGGGTACGGCATTTCAATGAAGAGTATTGATTATGCTGCCGAGAATGGCGTGAAGCTGGTGATAGTTCTTGATTGCGGAATCAAGGCTATAGACGAGATAGCTTATGCCAAGAAGAAGGGTGTGGATTTCATCATATGTGACCATCATATGCCTGATGAAACCCTCCCGGAGGCTGCTGCAATACTGAACCCCAAAATGCCTTACTCCACTTATCCTTGTCCTTATCTGAGCGGATGCGGAGTCGGTTTCAAATTCATGCAGGCTTTCGCCATGAGCAACGGCCTTTCCAACCATAATGAACTTGATTCGTTGCTTGATCTTGTAGCTGTCAGCATAGCTGCGGATATTGTGCCTATCATAGGTGAAAACAGGGTCATGGCGCATTATGGTTTGCGTCGTCTCAATTCCAATCCTAATCTCGGACTGCGAAGCATTATCCGTCTATGTAAGCTTACTAACAAAGACATTACCATAAGCGATGTCATTTTCAAGATAGGTCCGCGTATAAATGCTTCCGGACGTATGCAGAGTGGTGTCGAGGCTGTGGATCTTCTCGTGAGCAGGGATCTCCATGACGCTTATGAAAAGGGTAAGGATATTGACCAATACAACAAGGACCGGAAAGAACTTGACAAGCGTATCACCCAAGAGGCAAACCGGCTAATAGAGAATAATGTCGGTATCGTTCAGGGTAAACGCTCGATCGTGATTTATAATAAAGACTGGCATAAAGGCATAATTGGAATTGTGGCGTCTCGCTTGACGGAACTTTACTATAAGCCTGCCGTGGTGCTGACATATTCCAACGGAATGGCTACGGGATCTTCCCGTTCGGTTCAGGGATTCGACATATATTCGGCTGTAAATTCAACACGCGATCTCCTTGAAAATTTTGGAGGACATACATATGCTGTGGGATTATCAATGAAGGAGGAGAATATTGCTGAATTTAGTCGCCGTTTCGAAGAGTATGTTTCGGATAACATACAGCCTAACCAGTTGTCGCCGCAACTTGATATCGATGCCGAGATTGAATTTGCCGATATTACCCCGGAGCTTGTTTCTTATCTGAAAAAGTTTAACCCTTTCGGACCGGGAAACCAGAAGCCTGTGTTCTGTTCGCGTAATGTGTTCGATTTCGGAACGAGCAAGCTGGTGGGCAAGAATCTCGAGCATATAAAGCTTGAACTTGAGGATAACAGCACGAGCCATGTCCTCAATGCCATAGCTTTCAATATGTCGCAATATTTTGAACATATACATTCTCATAAACCTATAGATATCTGCTACACGATAGAGCAGACAAAACGTTCGAACAATCCCGATTCAATTCAGCTGATGATTCGTGACATACGTCCGTCGGCAGATAAAAAATGAAGGCTTACCATATCCAGATCGGAGAGCACACGTCTGAACTCCAGTCACGCGATAGTATCTCGTATGC
>CASBHZ010000027.1 GCA_949123685.1 uncultured Bacteroidales bacterium
TAGAGCACCTGACTGTTAATCAGGGGGTCGTTGGTTCAAGCCCATCCTGAAGCGCAAAAAGAGTCTTGGAATTTTCCAAGACTCTTTTTATTTTGGCATCTACATATCAGATTACACCGACTTAAAAATTTTTATTTCTGATTTATTATTTATAAATTTGAGGTCTAATTGCAACTGTGATGAACTTGGGTAAGCAGGTTCAATTTTTATTACATGCGTACTTGCTTAACTTAAGTTCGTTTAAACAATTTTATTATTAAACCATAACTGAAATGAAAAATCCAATTGAATTTAAGAGGACGATTGCGGCGAGTGTGCTCGCGCTTTCATGTTTCGCTGCATTCTCACAATCGCAGCAGATCCGTGTTTTTTCGCATAGGGGCGGAAGGATGGAGCATGATGAAAACACGATGGAGGCTTTTATTGCAAGCCATAAAGCCGGATATACGGGATATGAGACGGATATACGGTTGACTAAGGACGGAGAGATGATTGTGACTCATGACAGCAAGCTTGACCGCACCACGAATGGTACCGGTGCGGTAGAGGAGAAAACTCTTCCGGAACTTCGCAAGCTCAATACCAAAAAGGGGAACAAGATGATAACGCTTGATGAACTTATGGATTTCTTGAAGGATAAGCCGGGTCTTTATGTCGAGTTCGAGATGAAAACAAATCCCACGAGCCTCTATCCGGAGGAGAGGTTGCCGGAATATGTCGATAAGCTATATGCGAAGGTGATGGCAAAGAAGCCTGCCGATGCTGAGTTCCTGTTTACTTCATCAGATACGCGCGCGTTGCGCTGCATGCAGCAGCGCCATCCGGATGCCGAGTTGCTTCTGATAACGAGTGATCCTGTGAGCAAGGCGACTATCGCGTTGTGTAAGGGTTTAGGCATAAAGCGGCTCGGCTCGAAAATGGAAGGAACTTCACGCGAGGCGGTGAAGCTTGCTCATAAGCAGGGGCTGACCGTGAGTCTTTGGCCGGGGCAGTCGATAGAGGATTTTATGTTGGGAGCTTATCTCGGTGCGGACTATCTCTGCACTGACATACCTATCATGCAGAAAGAATGGGCTGAGAAGAATGCGCCTTGGATCAAGGTTAGATATTAAGGGGATCTGCGAGGGGGGCTGCGGGGCGCTCTGCGGGAGGTGATCTGCGAGAGGTGATCCGCGTTTGAGAAACGCGGCACGGAAGATCGGGCAAAGCCCGATTGGCAGATCCGCAGATTGGCAGATAGGGTGGGATTTGCTGATCTGCAGATTAGGTAGGATTTAGGAAGGGGTAGGCTGGGTTGTGATCGGCAATGTTGGGGATGAGGAATGCCCCCCCCCAAAAAAAAGGATGCGAAAAAAAGATGCAAAAAAGTGCAAAAAAAGGATGGAATCCAATGGATTCCATCCTTTTTTTGCATCTGATTAGGAGTGTTATGCTTCTTTGGGCTGCACGTTGATAAATTTGCGACCCTCTTTGCCGATGGTGAACACCACTGTGCCGTCTACAAGGGCGAAAAGAGTGTGATCCTTGCCCATGCCTACGTTGAGACCGGGGTGGTGCACTGTGCCACGCTGACGTTTGATGATGTTACCTGCCTTGCAGTATGAACCACCGAAGATTTTGACTCCAAGTCGTTTGCTTTCTGATTCGCGGCCGTTCTTAGAACTACCGACACCTTTCTTATGTGCCATTTCGTATCTACGGTTTTAAGCGGTTACAATTTTTTTGATTAACACTTTGGAGAAGCACTGACGATGACCGTTTTTGCGACGATAGCCTTTGCGGCGTTTCTTCTTGAAAACAATCACTTTCTCACCTTTTACAAGGGGAGTGAGAACTTCACATTCCACTTTTGCGCCTTCCACGGCAGGCACACCGACTTTTACATCGCCGTCGGCATCAAGGAGGAGAACTTTGTCGAAGGAAATAGCGTCGCCTTCTTTTGCTTCCTCGCCGAGATAGTGAACATACAGGAATTTGCCTTCTTCGGCTTTGAACTGCTGTCCTTTAATTTCTACGATAGCGTACATTTAAACTATTGAATTATAAATGAATCCGTTGGGCGGAGGTTTCACCGAACCTCTCTTTTTCATGCCATGGCGGAAAATGCGTTGCAAAATTAATAAATTTTATCAGGATGAGCAAATTATGATGTGTTAAATTTTGCGGTTAGGGATTTATTTAGTAATTTTGCAACGCTTTTCGAGAAAAGTGGCCGGTAAGGTCGTTCCTTGCGGGATGGCGTATGGGCTGAGAGAGCTTCGGCAAAAGCTTTTCAAAGAAAGGTAAAATATTTTTAATCATTTAATTCTCTCAATCATGCATCTTTCAGCAGAAGAAAAGAAACACATTTTCGAGACTTACGGTCAGGGTCCTACAGATACAGGTAGCCCGGAAAGCCAGATCGCTCTTTTTTCAATCCGTATCAAACACCTTACGGAGCACCTTAAAGAGAATCACAAAGATTTCACAACCGCCCGCGCCCTCAAAGCGCTCGTTGGTCAGCGCCGTAGCCTTCTTGACTACCTGATCCGCAAGGATATCAACCGCTATCGTGCGATCATCGCCAAGAAGGAACTCGGAATCAGAAAATAATTCTGCAGTTTCAGAAAAATTTAAAGCAGAGGAGAAAATCCTTTGCTTTTTTTGTTATATTAACATAAGTAGCGATTATATTAAATAAGATGATCATATTTAATAATAAGGTGATAATATTATTTAAGGTGATCATGCCAAATAAGATGATCGCTTAATAACACGGTTAATTTATGGATAAAGTGCAGCGCATTATTGACAAACTTCCACCATGGATCCTGACAGTAGTCACTGTTGTAGTTATATTGTGGCTGACACTTGCTCCGATGCCATTGGGAGATATTGAACCGGAACTTTTTCCTGGTGCGGATAAAGTGGTTCATGCCATAATGTTCGGATGGCTTGCATTCGTTGCCTATATAGACCGGTCAAGATTGAAAAAGTGGAGAAAGATCCCGTCGGCATGCGTGATCACGATAGCTGCTATTGTCATAGCATTCGGAATTTCCATCGAGTTTATTCAAGACGCTATGGGTGCCGGACGCTCTTTCGATCTTAACGATATCCTGGCTGACGCAGCCGGGGTGATATTGACTGCATTGCTTTGGTTTTTATTCACACGATTCCACCATGGACGAAAACATGATTCCCGAAAAGGGGCAGACAAACAATCCTGAGACACGGGAGGCTATAAAGGAAAAGAAGCCCGAAAAGAGGCATCTTATCAAGCCTACGTGGCTAAGACGCACGCTAAAGACTCTCATGTGGGTCTTTGTCGTGATTCTGTTGCTGCCGCCGTTGCTATATATCCCACCGGTGCAGACGTTTGTAAAGAACGTTGCCTGCAACTTCGTATATAAATCCACGGGAATGAAAGTTGACATAGGCAGGTTTCGCCTGTTGTTCCCTCTTGATGTGAACCTTGACAATGTCGTGGTGCTTGACCAGCATGCCGACACGATGGTGCGCGCAAAGAAAATTGTGGCAGACGTTAAGTTGCTCCCACTACTCAAGCTTGACGTGCAGTTGAAGAAACTCCGGCTTGAAGAGGGATATTACAGGATGGTGTCGCCTGATTCATCCATGATAATGAGTGTTGAAGCCGGTCTTCTTGATGTCGATGACAAGAGTTCAGCCAATATTTCGACCGGGAATATAAAACTTAACAAAGCATTGTTGCGTGACGGAAACCTGAAACTGTATATGAATGTGTGGAAGCAGAAACCAACTCCTGCAGATTCAACCTCTTCCACTCCGTTCCTGATAAATGCCAATGACCTTAAGCTTGAGAATTTTTCCTTTGCCATGTCGATGCTTCCGGTGATCGATACTCTTTATCTTAGAGCGGGTAATATAAACCTTAAGCAGGGGATAGTGGATTTAGGCAAGAATGCCGTGAGCTGGAAGCTTGCCTCCGTGTCGGACGGTTCCGGAGCTTATTATACTCCCACTCCGGAATGGATCGCAGCGCATCCGGCGCCTGAATCACAACCATCGTCCGGACCCCCGATGCAGATCAAGGGAGACTCGATACTTCTTGACGGATTCAATTTCATTTATGCAATGAAGGGTGCCAAGCCTCTTCCCGGTTTTGATGCATCATACATAGACTTGTCGGAAGTGAGTGTCGGCATGAAGAATTTTTATAATGAATCCTCTACTTTAAGATTGCCTATCACACGCCTTCAGGCAAAAGAGCGCAGCGGTTTGAATATCGTGAGCGGCAGCGGGGATGTGAATGTGGATTCCACGGGGCTATCCTTTAAAGATTTACAGCTAAATACCCTTTATTCATATGTAAGGGGAAGCGCGGATATTCCCTTTGCCCTCATGGAACTGAAGCCTCAGGCTCCGGTGAATGTCAATGTGGAGGCACGCGTGGGAATGCCGGATGTCGATTCTTTCATGCCTTCGCTAAAAGAATACACTTCCATGCTTCCTGCCCGCAATCCATTGGATGTGACGGTAGAGGCAAACGGATCATTGGAATCGGTTGATATTGATAAACTTGACGTCACATTACGCGATGTTATATCGCTACATGCCAACGGATATGCCGACAGCCCGCTTGACATAAAGCGAATGGAAGCCGAGGTTGAGTTTGACGGACGTCTTTCCGATCCCCGTCTTATAGACAAGTTTATGGGGCAGTCCGGAATAAAGGTTCCCGCCTTTCATATCGAAGGCACTGCCTCTGCCATACGTGAAAACTATGACGCCGACTTCACGCTGACCAGCACGGCGGGCAATGCCTCCGGAAAAGGACATGTCGGCATAAACTCCGAGAAATATAGCATCGACGCTAATGTTGACGAATTGAACGTAGGCTATTTCATGCCATCGTCAGGCGTAGGGAGTGTCACGGCTTCAGTTCAGGCTGAAGGTGCCGGCTTTAATCCCCTTAGCGGTCGCTCGGTAACGGATGCAAAGGTGCGTATAAACTCGATTGAATATAACAAGCGCCTTTTCAACGATATCCGTGCGGATGTGGTTTTGCATCCAGATAATAATTTCGATATATATGCCATATCTTTCAATGACGGTTTGAACCTTGAACTGGAAGGTAACGGATCGATACATCCAGATGATTACGTGTTTGATATCAAGGCGGACATCCGGGATCTTGACCTTAAAAAATTAGGAATATCCCCAGATATGAACAATGGAAAAGGCACGATATATTTACAAGGAACAGCAAGTCCGGACCGCTGGCTTTATGCCGCCGATCTCAAGCTTGTAGATTTTGACTGGAACCTTCCCAACCAATATATCCATCTGCCCGGAGGACTTACCGCTCATGTGGATGCAACGGAAAACGCTACGTCGGCAGACATAGACTCATACATGACTTCCCTTGCCTTCCATAGTCCTAACGGGCTTAAGGTATTGACCGAAGCCATGACTAAAGCTTCTGAAGTAATAGCCGCCCAGGTTAAAGTCCGAGACCTGGAGATGGACAGTATAAGCTCTGTGCTTCCTCCGTTCACGCTCTCGTTCAATGCTTCGGGGCGAGGTCTGATGAGCCAGTTCCTGGTGCCTTCAGGTATGAGCATGGATACTGTCTACGGAACATTGGTCAAGGATTCCCTGTTTCATGGCAATCTTGCCGCCCGTCGCTTTACATCGGGAGCGATAGATATCGACACGCTTAACCTTGCCTTGGCAGAACGTAGGAACCTGCTTGACTACAAGATACACATGGGCAATCGTCCCGGCACTATGGACGAGTTCGCGCAGGTGAACCTTAACGGCTATGTCGGGTCTAACCGTATAGGAGCGTTCCTGACCCAGCGTAACATAAGCGGTAAGACTGGTTATCGTGTAGGTTTGACGGCTGCATTGCAGGATTCAACGGTTTCGGTGCATTTCACCCCGCTCAAGTCAACCATCGCATATCTGCCATGGACACTTAATGACGACAACTTCATAGATTATAATCTAAATAACAGGAAAGTTGATGCAAACTTGGTGGCAAACAGTGCGGAAAGCAGCATACTGCTCCGCACTCAACCTACGGAGTCCGGAATAGACGAGCTTCATATGAAGCTTGACAATATCAAGATTGAAGATTTCTTGAGCATGTCGCTGTTTGCACCGCCCGTCACCGGTTCGGTAGATTCAGATCTTCACGTGCTGTATGATGGTTCTACACTTTCCGGCAAGGGAACGCTCGGAGTTCAGAAACTGACGTATAACAAGACTCAACTCGGAGACTTTGATCTCAAGCTTAATGCCGGCATGGCTCACGACGGTAGTACCGACATAAACGCCGCCATGTTGATCAATGGTGAACCAGCCGTAGCCGCCTATGCCAATTTGCGTAAGGACTCAGTCGGCAGTCTCGCACCCGACAGTATCGGGGTGAGATTAACGGAGTTTCCGCTTAAATTAGCTAATACCTTCCTTGAAGAGATGGCCACCCTTTCAGGCAATCTCAATGGTGAAATGCGCATGGACGGTTCCTTCTCAAGACCGATCTTGAACGGCAGCATAGCCTTTGAGGATGCATCGGTGTATATTCCTATTGCCGGATGCAAGCTGAGTTTAGACACGGTTCCGGTCAAAGTGGTAAACAGTGTGGTTGGCTTTGATCAGTTTGACATTTACGGAGCCAATAAGAATCCTATAACCATCGACGGTTCGGTGGATGCCGGGTCTTTCGGCAATATCCTGCTGAACCTCGGAATTTCAGCCAACAATTGTCAGCTCGTGAAGAGCGACAGCCGTTCGAAGGCAGATCTATTCGGTAAGCTGTTCATAAATCTTGACGGGTCTGTGAAAGGATCTCTAAGTCTCATGGACATTAAGGCTAACCTGAATATTCTCGGCACCACAGACGTGACATACAGGTTAAACACAATGACCTCCGAATTGCCTGGAAATTCAACTGACAACGTGGTGAAATTCGTGAATTTTAATGACACCACGCAAGTGGTCAAGGCAGATTCGGTTGTCCAGGGATCATCGATGCGCATACGTGCCGGGCTTACCATTTCCCCGGGAACGCGGGCAACGGTATTGCTGTCTAACAATGGGAGGGACCGTGTTCAACTGCAACCTTCCGGCAATCTCAATTATTTCCAGAACTATATGGGAGACATGCGTCTTAACGGCGCCCTGATGCTCGGTAACGGATATGCCCGCTATAATATCCAGCTTATTGGAGAGAAGATGTTCACGTTTAATCCGTCGAGTCAAATAACCTGGACCGGAGACATAATGAACCCGAAACTTGACATAACCGCCACAGATGACGTTAAAGCAAATGTTTCAATCGGCTCCAGTAGCAATCTTGTCAATTTCCTTGTCACCCTCAAAGCTACCGGAAGCCTAAGTTCGCCTAAAGTGAATTTCGACCTTTCAACGAATGACGATCTCAGCGTGCAAAACGAGTTGCAGTCAATGAGCGCAGACCAGAGGCAAACACAGGCAATGAACCTTCTTATCACCGGGCAATACACCGGACTTAATTCCAAAGGAGGCGTAAAGCCTTCAGTGAGCACCGGTATGCTTTACGGTTATCTCGCATCTACGCTCAATAAATGGGCGGCTCAGAATATCCGGGGAGTGGACTTGTCGTTTGGCGTGGACCAATATGACAGGACGCAGAACGGAGCCAGCAGCACCCAGACAAGCTACAGTTATCAGGTGTCGAAATCATTGTTCAATAACCGGTTCAAGATTCAGGTTGGAGGAAACTATTCAACCGATGCATCGGCTGACGAGAATTTGAGTCAGAACCTTATAAGCGACATATCGGCTGAATATGTGTTGAAACAGACTGAGACGGTAAATATGTCGGTGAGACTGTTCCGCCACACAGGATTTGAAAGTATCCTTGAAGGCGAGATAACAGAAACCGGTGCCGGTTTTGTGCTCAAACGTAAGCTAAACAACCTGTTGCACCTGTTCAGGATACGCTGGGGCAAAAGAAAGGAGAATAATGACACTACAATTGTTAAAGCGGCATCTGTTCCTCGCCCCGCCGATTCCACGGCAACAGATACGACAGCATTAAGAAAGGAGGAGGGTAATGAATAAAATAAGAACCATATTTAAAAAGTCAGTGCTGTTTCATGCCTTAGCGGTAATGTTGGCTATTATTACAGTCTCCGGATGTTCCACCACATCTAAACTTGACGATGGCGAGATCCTTTATAACGGCATGAAACTTGATGTAAAACCGGCAGAAGGTGAAAAGGTGCCATCTGAAATGATGTCGGATCTTACGACGGCTGTCAATGTCAGACCCAATAATCCATGGCCTTTCATAAGTCCTTATATGCGTTCTCCATTACCTTTAGGACTTTGGGTTTACAATCATATGAACGACTCTGCAAAAGGTTTGAAGGGGTGGATATATAACAAGTTTGTAGAGCAGCCCGTGCTCGTCAGCGATGCCCGCCCGGAGGCGCGTGTGAAGATGTTGCAGTCTATTCTTGATGACAACGGTTATTTCGGATCAAAGGTGTCATATTCGCTTAAAAGCGGCAAGAATCCCAAGAAAGCCAAGATCATTTATGATGCAGATCTGCCGGCTCCTTACCTTATTGACAGCATTGAATATATAAACGACGGAACAAAGCTCGGATTCTTGATCGACACAATCTCCAAGCGTAGCAAGTATCTTACGAAAGGGGAGAGATTCTGTGTCGATTCCCTTGAGACTGTGCGAACCAAAATTGCAAACACATTAAGAAACTTAGGATATTATTATTTCCGTCCGGAATATATTGAGTATCTTGCGGACAGCATAATCACCCCACATGCTGTTGCCCTCAGGGTTTCTTTGGCAGAGAATATACCGGAAATTGCCCGCAGGCAATACCGCGTGGGCAACATATACACATACGTGACGCGCAGGAGCAAAAAAAATCCGGGCATTCCGGATACCATACATACCGACAAAGGGGAGCTGATCGTGTTCCGTCCCTCCAAATTGAGAAAGAACGTGATTCCCTCGTGCATAACTTTCCGTAAAGGCAGAATTTTCTCTGTCTGGGATATGGACCGCACACAGGAACGACTTTCGCGTCTCGGGATGTTCGGTAACATTCAGATGCAGGCAGTGCCTGCCGACACGTCGGCTACCAATTCAAAACTGGATCTTTATATTACCTGCCAGTTTGACCGTCCGATGGAAGCAACACTTGAAGCTAACATCGCCTATAAGTCTAATTCCTATCTCGGACCGGGGTTGGTGTTAGGTGTCTCCAATAACAATACGTTTGGCGGAGGAGAGAAACTGTCGTTATCGTTTAATGCTAATTATGAATGGCAGACAGGGAGGAATCGCGGAAGCATATTCAACAGCTATGAATTTGGAATTACCGGTTCCTTAGCTTTCCCGCGCCTTCTTGCTCCTAAGTTCATACCTCGCAGCAACCGGGATCTCAACTGGACCACAATTTCTATTGGGGCGGATATAATGAACCGTCCCCATTACTTCAAACTTGCGGATTTTCATATGGGTATAAACTACGAATGGCATCCATCAAGAAATGCGCTCAATCAGCTCACCCTTTTCAAACTCACATACAACAAGCTTATGCACACTACCGAATCGTTCGATTCGGTGATGGCGGCAAATCCCGCAGTGGCTTTAAGTTTTCAGAGTCAGTATATTCCTCAGATGAGTTATACCTATACGCTGGATAAATTTCTCGAACGCGAAAAGATGAACGGTATAAACTTCACGGCAACGGTGACAGAAGCCGGCAATGTGTTTGATGGAATCTACCGGCTTTGCGGAGTTAAAGGTGAAAAACACCTTTTCGGCACCCCGTTCTCCCAGTTTATCAAAGGTCAGGCACAATTAGTATATAGCCGGCGTCTGATCCGTGGCACTGACCAATGGTTGGTTTCCAGGGTATTGGTCGGAGCCGCCCATGCTTATGGAAATTCAAGTGTTGTACCTTATTCCGAGCAGTTCTATATAGGAGGTGCCAACTCTATCCGTGCCTTTACTGTCCGTTCTCTTGGTCCGGGAAGTTATCGACCGCCGGTTGATCTTCAGAACGGATATTTCGACCAGACAGGAACATTCAAGCTCGAACTGAACACAGAATACCGTTTCCCAATAATCAGTATCCTTCATGGAGCTGTATTCCTTGATGCCGGTAACATATGGCTGCTTAAGAATGATCCTACACGTCCCGGCGGACAACTTAATGGCAAGACATTCCTACGCGACCTCGCACTTGGCACCGGAGTCGGCTTGCGTGTGGATGTCGGAATGCTTGTTGTCAGGGGTGATCTGGGATACGGATTGCATGCTCCTTATTATAATGGAACCAATCATTATTTCAATATTGCATTCAAAAAGGCTTTTGCTTTCCACCTTGCCATCGGGTATCCGTTTTAGGAGGCTTTAGGTTTTAGGTTTTAGGCGTTAGAAGGCATTGGAAGGTGGGAAATGGGAAATAAATGATGTTTTATAACATCATATCGGGGATTTTTTGTACTTTTGCAGACTGAAATAAGTAATAATATGCAGAATATAAGAAATATCGCGATTATCGCGCATGTCGACCATGGTAAAACAACACTTGTCGACAAGATGCTTCTCGCCGGTCATCTATTTCGAGAGAACCAGAATGCGGGGGAGCTGATCCTTGACAATAACGATCTGGAGCGCGAACGCGGCATAACAATCCTGTCTAAAAACGTGTCGATCTGTTACAATGACACTAAAATCAATATTATTGACACCCCCGGACACGCCGACTTCGGTGGGGAGGTTGAGCGCGTGCTCAATATGGCAGACGGCTGTCTGCTCCTTGTTGACGCTTTTGAAGGACCGATGCCACAGACTCGTTTCGTGCTCCAGAAAGCAATACAGATGGGATTGAAACCGGTGGTTGTAGTAAATAAGGTTGACAAGCCTAACTGCCGTCCTGACGAGGTGAACGAAATGGTGTTCGACCTCATGTTTAATCTTGATGCAACGGAAGATCAGCTTGATTTCCCGACGATATACGGGTCTGCGAAACAGAACTGGATGTCGACCGACTGGCAGGAGCCAAAAGAGGATATCACGGCTGTCCTTGATGCCATAATAGAAAACATTCCCGCTCCCAAGCAGATTGATGGAGAGCCTCAGATGCTGATAACCAGTCTTGATTTCAGCAACTATGTAGGTAGGATAGCGGTAGGACGCGTGCACCGGGGCACTATCCGTGAAGGTCAGGAACTCGGACTTTGTAAGAAAGACGGAACAGTGACACGTCAGCGTGTGAAAGAGCTTCACACATTTGAAGGGATGGGACGCAAGAAAGTGCAAGAGGTTTCGAGCGGCGATATTTGCGCCATAGTGGGTCTTGAGAATTTTGAGATCGGTGACACTCTCACTCTTTTTGATAATCCGGAACCGCTTCCTCGCATTGCAATCGATGAGCCGACTATGTCAATGACGTTTACTATCAATGATTCACCGTTTTTTGGAAAAGATGGTAAATTCGTTACATCCCGCCATATCAATGACCGCCTTGAGCGCGAACTCGACAGGAATCTTGCCTTGCGTGTTGAGAAAAGCGTGAATGAAGATAAATGGACCGTATTCGGAAGAGGCGTGTTGCACCTTTCTATCCTTATAGAGACAATGCGTCGCGAAGGGTATGAGCTTCAGGTTGGTCAGCCTCAAGTTATAATAAAGGAGATAGACGGCAAGAAATGTGAGCCTGTCGAAGCGTTGTCAATAAATGTTCCTGAGGAATATTCTTCGAAGGTTGTAGATTTGGTGACTCGTAGGAAAGGAGAAATAGTGTCGATGGAGACCCGCAATGACCGCATCGATATTGAGTTCCATATCCCGTCGAGAGGTATCATAGGATTGCGTAACAATGTATTGACAGCTACTGCCGGAGAGGCTATAATGGCACATCGATTCCTTGAATATCAGCCTTGGAAAGGAGACATAGAGCGTCGCACCAACGGCTCCCTGATAGCGATGGAGGCTGGAACGGCTTATGCGTATGCCATTGACAAACTTCAGGACAGGGGACGCTTCTTCATATTCCCGCAGGAGGATGTCTATGCCGGACAGGTTGTAGGCGAAAATGCCAAAGAAAACGATATAGTTGTCAATGTCACCAAGTCAAAGAAACTTACTAACATGCGTGCTTCCGGAGCTGACGACAAAGCAAAGATTGTTCCCCCGGTAGTTTTCTCGCTCGAAGAAGCACTTGAATATATCAAGGAAGACGAATATGTAGAAGTGACACCTAACCATATACGTCTCAGAAAAATAATCCTTGACGAGAACGAACGTAAACGCGCAAGCCGCAGTTGAACCTTTGTAAGATACGTGGCGTTATAGAAACAAGGAAGGCGTTCGGCTACGGAAGGCGCGAAGCCCCCTTGGAGAGGACGTCTCGTAATGATTATCAATAACTAAATTACTAAAAGACCTCAAGAGTGATCTTGAGGTCTTCGTTTTACCCGGTCTGTCAAAATAATTGCGCCCTTTATAAGAACCATGAATGGCCGGGTGTGTGGGCAGATTGTATCTATCCGTTGGTGGAACCGATGATGTCGTTGAAAGTGCCGATAGAGAAAAGCCACCATACGAGAATGAATATCAGGATTATTATTCCCAGCCATAGCCAAAGACGGTTGGTTTTTCTTGTGCTTTCATTTTTTTGTATCTTGCCGTTGGCTTTTATTCCCTCTGCAATAGGATTTACATAGCCTTCGCGGGCTTCACGAATCTCCCTTTTCATGTTGGATTCGTTTTCTCTGATGTGTTTTTCCTTTGTATCCATAACCTTCATTGTTTATTTAATTATTAAACAATGGGCATATGTGAAAAGTTCTAAACAGTTTCTAAAATTCCCGGATTATCCAGTTGAGGTTGAGCATCAATGTGGATGCTGATTTATGGGGCATTGCATATGCCACACCTATGCCTAAATTTTTAACGCGGATTCCTCCTCCAAGTGAGAATCCGGATAGGAAGTTTCGTTGGTACGCGGACATGTCGGTGCGCACCTTATAGTTGTATCCTAATGATATGTAAAACTTTTCTGATGGCGAATATTGCAACCCGAACACAAGGTGGCGGAAAAGGTCGGAAAAGAAATTAGATTTAATTTGCTGTTGTTTGTCCGGATCGTTCTTGTCGTGGGAATAATAGGGGAGCTTCCATCGCGTTAGGTGCCATGCGTTGATAGAAATCTGGAATGGAGAGTTGCCCAAGGTCTGCATGTATCCGAGACGGAAGTCAAAAGGCAGACGATTGTATTCCGAATCAAAACGCTTGATTTGTCCGCCCATGTTAGTTAAGACTGCGGAAAATGACAGGTCTTTCTCTTCATTATAATAATTGATTCCGAGGTCTACTGCCATAGCGAAAGCATTATACTGCTCATAGTTGCTATATATCATACGGTAGTTTATACCGCCTCTGAGTCGGTCTGTAATGTCATGCGAATAGCTTCCCTCGAAAACTATGTCGGATGGTGTGAAAGATCCCGTAGGTGTTCCATCTTGCAGATAGCCGTCGAATGATCCGTAATTGAGATAGCGTATTCCTGCCGCCCATGCGCTGCGTTCGCTTGCAGGCATGCCGAAACGCACTCCTCCGAAATTTCCGGAACCCATATAATGCATGTAGGATACAGCAGCCTGGGTGCCAATCTCCGGTCCGAGAAGTGCCGGGTTTTGGTCAACAAGTAGGATGTCGTTATCTATGATAGCGGAATTTACGCCACCTAATGCATAGGTGTGTGATGATATGGGGATATCAAGAAAACCATAGCCCGATGATGTATTCTGAGCTTCAGCCGAAAGAAAGCATCTGGCAAAAACAAGGGCGATTGCGTGTATTTTCAGGTTTTCTGCAAATTTCATCTTTGTATAAACGTTAAAACTTCTCAGGTTCGTATAATACTGTGGTTATTTTTAAATAGTCTATAATTGTGTATGTTAAATAATGGCATATTGATTGTTAAATATGCGGTGAATTAAACAATATTAACTATATTTAAGGATATGTGCGTTGGTTAATTCATGTCAACAATTTAAATTTGCATCCGGATAAAATACAATTATTTAAACTGAATGACACGAATCCATCTATATATATCGCTTATATTAAGTCTGCTTCCATTTTTGTCGTCGCTTGATGTCAAAGCTCAGACTTATCGGGTTAGAGCAGGTAATGGAGCCTCGGGATGTAAGGCATATCTTGAGGTTTATGAATATGATTATGTGAAGCAGAAACCGGTTTTCCCCGGGGGAGACGCAAACCTTGTGGCTTTTATCAATGAGAACCGCCGTTATCCTGCAGAAGCGTATAAAAAAGGAATACAAGGACGTGTTACGTGTTCTTTCGTAATAAATACTGACGGCTCGGTGAGCCACATATCAATTCTTAAAGGAGTTGAGCATTCTTTAAATCAAGAAGCTATAAGGGTCATGAGCAAAATGCCCGGATGGACTCCGGGTATGCACGACGGTCAGCCTGTTCCGGTAAGGGTCATTTGGTCGGTACCTTTCAGAAAATAAATTTGAGTAAGATATCATGATTATCTATAAAAAAGAGTGAGACCTCGCTGGTCTCACTCTTTTTTTGTAAACTTTGTATAAAATTTATACCAATGTGATCACTATGTCGTCATCCTCTTGAGTGATCGCGATTTTGCCTTCACGACCGAGCCAGCCGAGGGCTGCCATTAGTTCATCCTTTTTAAGTTTGGTAGCTTTCTTTACACCTTTAAAGCCAAGCATGTGGGTTTCAGACAAGTCAAGCGCTTTATAAACTTCTCCCGCCCATGTGCCAATTGATTCAATGTTCATGTCTTTCTTATTAATTTAGTAGCGTTTACGACTGCAAAGTTGGCTATTTTTTATCAAACTGCAAAATTTAATGGATGTTTGATATTCAATTTAACTTAAATTCCTATATTTTTAACAACTTATTGAATGAATTTGTTAATAAATGAGTTAATTTTGTGTTATGAAACCAAAGAAAAAAGGAGATAACGCCATAATTAAGGGGGAAGGAACTGTGGTCAGAAACACCGGATCGTCATATATGGTCCGTTTTGACAACGGAGAAGAGGCTGCATGCCGCGTGAAAGGAAATTTCCGGATAAAAGGGATCCGGACCACTAATCCTGTTGCGGTAGGAGACCGCGTGACGGTAACGGAGTCTGCTGATGACGCTGACTATATCACCGCTATTTCACCACGTCGCAACTACATTATCCGTAGGGCTTCCAATCTTTCCAAGGAGTCGCATATACTTGCTGCGAATCTTGATTGCGCTGCGCTCGTGGCAACATTGCGTGATCCTCAGACACCGACTACATTTATTGACCGGTTCCTTGCCACTGCCGAGGCATATTCCGTTCCGGCAATGTTGATTCTTAATAAGACTGACTTATGGGATGAGGACGAGCGTATGCTCGGTGAACTTGTATCGCGTCTTTATCGCTCCGTAGGTTATCCGGTATATGAAGTTTCTGCACATACCGGTGCCGGTCTTGATGCGCTCCGAGACGAGTTGAAAAACAAGACCACCCTGATGGCGGGCAATAGCGGTGTGGGCAAATCATCGATTATCAATGCGTTGGTTCCGGGGGCTAACCTTAAAACCGGTAGAATATCAGATATTCACCATACGGGTATGCATACCACCACGTTTTCGGAAATGATTTCCATACCTGGAGGGGGAGAGATAATTGACATTCCAGGAGTAAAGGGCTTTGGAACTATTGACTTCCAACCGGAAGAAGTGTCTCATTTCTTCCCCGAGATCTTCCGTATAGGATGTGGATGCCGTTATTCCGACTGTAAACACACCGGAGAACCCGGTTGCGCGGTGATTCCCGCCGTGGAGCAAAGCATAATCTCGGAGAGCCGTTACGCCTCCTATCTATCCATCCTTGAAGAACTCAATGATCCCACCAAATATCGCAAACCCTACTAAATAACAATATGGAGCGGTTCGATATCGAACCGCTCCATATTGTTTGGGAATCCTTTTTCCCCGACAATCGTTGGATTACTTGCCGGCGATGTGGTCGGAAACGGTGAGCGAAGCGCGACCTTTGGCGCGACGACGAGCCAAAACCTTACGGCCATCTTTGGTAGCCATTCTCTCGCGGAAGCCATGTTTGTTGACTCTGCGACGGTTGGAGGGTTGAAAAGTTCTTTTCATTTTATGATAATTTTAATTTTTTGCTATAATTCGCATTCGGAGTGCAAAATTAACTAATCATTTTTGAATAGCCAAATTTTCAGTCTCAAAAAATCTCTGTGTCAAAAAAAATTACTAATTTTGCATCATAAGTAAGTAATAAAAATTAATCGATATATGTAAGTAATGAAATCTTGCACTATAAAACTTGTTCTTTTTGGCTGTTTTTACCTTGTAATTCAGTCGCATATATTTATATGCTCCTTCATTACGCAGCAAAAACATCTCAAAAATAACGGCGTTTTTATAAGTGCATTAATTTTTCTTACTTACTTAATTGAAAATAGTAATAAATAATATAAGACATTTAAACTTATGATGAACGCTCAGGACATCAAGAACGGCACCTGCATCCGTCTCGACGGCCGTCTCTATTTCTGCGTGGAGTTCCTTCACGTAAAGCCCGGAAAGGGAAACACATTCATGCGTACGAAGCTTAAAGACGTGGTTGACGGCCGCGTGCTTGAGCGTCGTTTCAATATTGGTGAGAAACTTGAAGATGTTCGTGTTGAGCGTCGTCCTTATCAGTATCTTTATGCTGACGGTGAGGATGATATCTTCATGAACAATGAGACTTTTGAGCAGATTCCTATCAGCAAAGAGCTCGTTACCGGTGCGGCATTCATGAAGGAGGGTGACACGGTTGAGGTTGTAAGTGATGCTTCTACAAACACAGTGCTTTATGCCGAGATGCCTATGAAGACTGTCCTCAAGATTACTTATACAGAACCCGGACTCAAAGGCGATACGGCAACAAATACGCTCAAGCCCGCAACTGTGGAGACAGGTGCAACTGTTAAGGTTCCCTTGTTTATCGGCGAAGGCGAGCTTATCGAGGTTGATACACGCGACGGAAGCTATGTTAGCCGTGTAAAGGCATAAATCCCTGAAATAAAATATTTATGAAAGAGGCTAAGGAGATTCTGTTTTCCATAATAGTGCCTGTATATAACAGGCGTGATGAAGTTGCTGACTTGCTCCGAAGTCTCGAGAGCCAGACCGATCGCGGTTTTGAAATAATTCTTGTTGAGGATGGCTCTACGCAACCTGCCCTTCCGGATGGAAAAGGTCCGGACGGTCTCAGGTTAAAATATTTCCAGAAATCGAACGAAGGGCGAAGCATCGCCCGGAACTATGGTATTGCCGGAGCCGATGGAGACTATTTTGTCTTTGTCGACTCCGATTGCATTTTACCTCCATGTTATATAGCTGAATTGCGAAACAGCCTCTCAGTTAATCCTGTTGATTGTTTCGGAGGTCCGGATGCCGCTCATGATTCTTTTTCCGATACCCAGAAAGCAATAAATTATGCAATGACCGCTTTCCTGACTACCGGTGGAATACGCGGAGGCAAGGTGTCGATGGAGAAATTCACTCCCCGCACATTCAATATGGGATTTTCAAGGGAAGTGTTCGAGAAAGTGGGCGGATTCAGGGAGATGTTCAGCGAGGATATTGACATGAGCACGCGTATCAGGAATGCAGGGTTCAGTATCACTCTTTTTCCGGATGTGTATGTTTATCACAAAAGGCGTGTGGACATGAAGAAATTCTGGAAACAGGTTCATGTTTTCGGCATGTCCCGTATCACTCTGGAATTGCTTTATCCCGGTTCTATGAAACTGGTGCATTGGCTACCTGCAGTTTTCACTGTCGGCGCGGCTTCGCTCATTATAGGATCATTCTTTTGGACATGGCTTCTGCTGCCATTAGTGTTATACATAATTGCATTGTGGATTGGCGGATTGTTGGCTACAAAGAGTATTAAAATAGCAACTATGGGTGTCGGTGCCGCCATGGTTCAGCTTACCGGTTACGGGACAGGATTCCTGAAAGCATACGTATCAAAAATAATACTTGGTAAGGGACGTGACTTAGCTAAAGAGGTCGAGATAAGGAAAGGCAGCAATGAAGGACTCTGATCGCCATTCTGAAGAAATCAGGATCAAGACTGTTAAAGACATGGATCCGGACGATCAGCCGCGTGAACGCGCTCTGAAATACGGATGCAAAGTGTTGCCGACTGCCGACCTTTGGGCGATAATATTGCGTACAGGACTTCCCGGCAAGCCTATCACGGAGATGTGTCGTGACCTTATGCGCTCTTGTGATGGCAAGCTGTTTAATCTCGAGAGGATGGAACGGGAGCGTTTCATGAAGGTTAAGGGAATCGGCATAACAAAAGCATTGCAGATTGATGCTGTCATGGAGTTGATCAGGCGATATTGCAAAGAGACTGTGGGAAGCAGGATACAGATAACCAGGTCTGCCGATATATATGACGTGATGCGCCATGAAATTGGAAATCTACCTCATGAGGAGATCTGGACTTTATATCTAAATCGTAAGAATGAGATCATTTCGCGAGAAATGATTACCAAGGGAAGTTCTATAGCATCTGTCTTTGATCTTAAAAAAATATTGAAAGAGGCGTTGCTGCGTGATGCAGAAGCGTTAGTGCTGTGCCATAATCACCCATCCGGGAATTTACAGCCAAGTAAGCAGGACGATCATATAACAGCCAAAATGCGGGAAGGCTGCGGATCAATGGATATCCGTTTTCTTGATCATGTGATTATTACAGCTTCCGGATTCTATTCCTATCAGGATGAATGCCGTCTTTAGAAGTCGTTAAACAGTTTCTGAAATTTCTTAGTTTTCTTGCAGTAGCAGCAGGCGTATGCTGTCGGTTTCAGGAGAATGTAGGTCTTGGGTTATGCTGTCGTTTAGGCTGTTCTCAGGTTTGAATCCCATTTTAAGAAGGAATTTTTTGAAAAGTATCCGGCGTAGGTGAATATCTATGTCGTTTTCTATTATGTCACCATGTTCAAGCGCAGCGAGGATATTATTAATTTCTTTTTGTGTGTCAGCAGGAGCGAGTATTATGTCTGCACCGGCATCTATAGCTTTGTCTGCACTATAACCTTCCGCACCGAGCATGTTCATTGCATCGGTCAGTATCAACCCGTCGAACCCGAGATCAGAACGCAAAAGGTCGTTTATTACCGGACGGGAGACTGCTGCCGGAAGCATGTCCGGGTCTATTGCCGGGAAAGCAAGGTGACCTATCATTATTCCGGATAATTGTTGCTCTATGTATCTGCGGAATGGCATGAGATCGATACTGTCGAGACTTTGGAGGCTTCTCTCAATATTTGCCTTGACATGGTGGCTATTCTCGCGGGCGGCACCATGACCCGGAAAATGCTTGGCAACGCTCATCACGTTTCCACTTTCTATTCCACGTGCATAAGCTATGGATAACTGAGATACCCTCTCCGGGTCGTTCCCGAAAGAGCGGCGCCCGATGTAGGTCCCTTCCGAAGTAATGTCGAGCACCGGACCGAGAATCATATTTATGCCTATCCTGCGGCATTCCCGTGCCAACTCTCTGCCATATTCATAAAGGATTTCTTCGTCAACGTCTTCCGATATTCTGGAATTTACCGGAAACCGGGGGGCATCTTTCAGACGCATTGCCAATCCCCATTCCGCATCGATCGCAATGAAGGGGGGCGTGTCGGACCATCGCGCCATGGAATCGGCTATGATCGCCGCAGATCTTGAATCTCCTTTCAGCAGGATAACCCCTCCGACCCCCATCTGTGCATATTCCTTGACTTTGGCAATCGTATATGGATCAGAGGAAGCATATATAGCCGGCATAAAAAGCTGCGCCGCTTTCTGTTCCAAGGTCATTATCCGGATTACAGAATCGGCGCAGCTGTAAGCGCTATCCGTCAGGTCGCTTTTCTCAACAACTTGCCGATTTTCTTGTTTTGATTCCTGCCGTTTCGGTGTGCATCCACTCCCCGAAAGGAGCAGAAACGCTATTACCGATACTGCGAAACCTAAACTTTTCATGCTACATCATTGCTTCGGATTGGTCTATTTCGATTTCAACATCTTCAACGAAACGTTTGTTCGGGTCGGAACTTATAGGCACGCCAAGCGATGTCAGATGGTGGATATAGCGCAATACTTCTGCACTCATTTCCTTATTGTCGCGCCATATTTCGCGGTTGTTTGCCATTGTTACCAAATCGTCGTTGCCCTGTGCCACATAGTCTATGGTCACAACCGTATATATCTTGTCAGGATCCATTTCTTTGTCATTGATGACCACGTGCATGAGCTTGCCATTGCCATCAGTGACTACGCGGACATTACCGCTTATCGCCTCTCCACCTTTTTGTGCTGCAATGCGTAGAGCATCAATGATATCCTTCCCTTTGATCTCGATGATTGTCATGTGGTTGGAGAATGGGAATGTAGATAATATCTCCCCTTCGGTCACGGGACCCTTTTTCATGGGTTGCCTTATCCCTCCGACATTCATCATCGACATGTCGATTTCCGGAAAATCATTACCTTGAGCCTTTATGCTGTCTGCAACGAGTCTTCCGAGCCACATGCCGAAATCAGCCGTCCAGTTGGCATATGCTCCGTTCCGGTCGTAGTTTACCATATCCTGGACGCACCATCCTATGATGTTGGAGTTTACGGAATCAACTTTATGTTTGAAAGGAGCCAGAAATTCCTTGATGTTATTATCATATGATTCCGGTGAGAAGCGGTCTGTCACGGGTATATATTCATATTCGAAATCATGATCTTCAATGTCGTCAAGATCTATCTTTATATATCCTACGTTACGTCCGTATTTGCCTGTTTGTGTCACGAGAACAGGTTTGCCGACAGCATTATTAATCCAGTACGGAGTCTTGTCGGGTGAAGACGGATTTAAGAAAGTATGAGAGTGCCCGCCGATAATGATATCTATATCGCGGCTTTGTCTTGCAAGTTCCATGTCTGATGCTTTTCCGGGGATAGCCTCATAACCGATATGCGTTACCGCAACTACGAGATCGCATTTTTTTTGCTTGCGGAGCATGGCGGCAGTGCTGTTTGCTGTCTTAATGGCATCAAGATACTTCATGCCTTCGTAATTCTCTTTGGAGATAAGGCTTGCGGGGTCTACATTTATTCCGATAAATCCGATTTTCTTTTTACCTACTTTCTTTATGACGTATGGCTTGAATATGCCATCGGCGGCAGTGCCCTTGAAGTCGTAGTTTGCCGATAGCCTTGATGCCTTTACATCTTTCCAGTGGGAGGCAAGCTCGTCGAGTCCATTGTCAAACTCATGATTGCCGAGGATGCGGATGTCATAATTCATCATGTTGAATATAGGGTATTCAACATCGCCTTTAAAATACTTAAAATACAAGGTGCCCTGCACCATGTCGCCGGCGTCCACAAGGAGGACATTCTTTTCGGCACGGCGCACGGAATCTATTATCGCCTTACGGGGGAGTATGCCTCCCTGTCCGTTGTTGTCAAAATCTATATTGGAATGGGTATCGTTGGTCGTGAGGATCACAAGGTTTTCTGCGGAAGACGCGAATATGCCTGCCGTCAGAAGGAAGAGTGATATAAAGGCTTTCTTCATAGTATTTTGAAATTTATGGCTTCACTTAATATTTAGGGTCTTTAGGGTCTTTAAAGTCTTTAAGGTCTTTAAGGACTTTTAGAGACCTTAAAGACCTTAAATATTATTGAATCAAATCCTTGGTTTAAAATGAGATCAGGTCTTCTCCGGTCATGTCTTTAGGCTGGGGAAGTTCCATCAGTTTAAGAAGAGATGGAGCCACATCCGCCAGACGACCGTCTTTCACTTTTGCATCCTTGTGAGATCCAATGTAGATGAATGGAACCGGATTGAGGGAGTGTGCGGTGTTGGGGGAGCCGTCTTCGTTGAGTGCATGGTCGGCATTTCCGTGATCGGCGATGATGATGGTCTCATATCCATGAGCCTTTGCAGCTTCTACAACTTTCTCGACGCATGTATCGAGGGTCACCACCGCTTTTTCTATCGCTGAATAAACACCGGTGTGTCCGACCATATCACCGTTGGCAAAATTGACTACTATGAAATCATATTTCTCGCTGTCGATCTGCTCAACAAGTTTCTCAGTTACTTCCGGTGCACTCATCTCCGGCTGGAGATCGTAAGTCGCCACTTTGGGTGATGGCACAAGGATGCGGTCTTCTCCGGAGAACGCCTCTTCTTTACCACCGTTGAAGAAGAATGTGACATGAGCATATTTCTCAGTCTCAGCGATATGAAGCTGTTTCTTACCTTGGTTGGATAGATATTCTCCCAAGGTGTCGGTTACATCGGATTTGGTGAAAAGTATGTGCACTCCCTTGAAAGAATCGTCATATGGAGTCATGCAGTAATACTGGAGGTCTGGAATCGGGTTCATTCCGCATTCCGAGTGCTGGGTGAGCACAGACGTAAGCTCTTTGGCGCGGTCATTGCGGTAGTTGAAGAATATAACTACATGTCCGGCTCCGATACGTCCGTCTACACGTTCGTTTACTATAGGTTTGATAAACTCATCCGTAACACCTTCGGCATATGATTCTTCCACAGCTTTGACCATGTTGTCGGCATGCTTGCCCTCTCCATATACGAGCAGGTTGTAGGCATCTTTGACACGCTCCCAGCGGTGATCGCGGTCCATTGCATAGTAACGTCCTATCACGCTGGCGATCGTTCCTGCGCTCTTGCTGCAATGATCCTGTATTTCCTGAAGGAATCCGGCACCGCTTCTGGGGTCTGTGTCGCGGCCGTCCATGAATGCATGTATGAACACTTTATCAAGTCCGTAAGCCTTTGCCGTGTCGCAGAGGGCATAAAGATGACCTAAAGAAGAATGCACGCCTCCTGCAGATGCAAGTCCCATGAAGTGGATTGGAACACCATTCTTTTGAGCATATGTGAAAGCGTTCTTGATTTCCGGATTTTCAGCGAAAGAACCGTCTGCAATGGCTCGGTTGATCTTCACAAGGTCTTGATAAACCACACGTCCGGCACCAATGTTGAGATGTCCCACTTCTGAATTGCCCATTTGCCCATCCGGCAATCCAACATTTTCACCGCTCGCCTGCAATTGAGAATGGGGATACTCAGTCATGAGTCTGTCCATATACGGGGTGGGGGTGTTGAAAATGGCATCGTCCTTTTTATGGTCTCCGATACCGTATCCGTCAAGGATAATCAGTAATGCTTTTTTAGACATGATATTTTGTTTTCTTTTTTATCTTGGTTATAAATCCGCAAGACCAATAGAAAAGCTTGGTTTAACGGTATTCATAAGTTATAACGCAAAATTAGCGATTTTTTCTCAAAATAACAACCCGCCCTTATAAGGACGGGTTGTATATTCTCTTTTCGTTTGAAAAACTAAAAATCTCTTATTAGCTTTTCTTAACAAAGCGCTCTTTGATGCGTGCTTTCTTACCTGTAAGGTTGCGGAGGTAATAAAGTTTGGCACGGCGCACCTTGCCGTATTTCATAACTGTGATTGACTCGATGAACGGAGACTCCATGGGGAAGATACGCTCTACGCCGATGCCGTCTGAAATCTTGCGGACAGTGAAACGTTTTTTGTCACCCTGACCGTTGATTTTGATAACTACACCGCGATACTGCTGGATACGCTCCTTGTTACCCTCTTTGATGCGGTATGCCACAGTTATTGTGTCACCGGGGCCGAATGAGTCAAATTCTTTCTTGGGAGTGGCAAAAGCCTCCTCTGCAATTTTAATTAAATCCATTTTTGTTATGACGTTTAAATTATTTGCAATGTAAATAAGCTTCCTGTATGGGAGCGGGGGACTACCCCTTCTCTCTTCTTTGTGTAGAAGATATTATACCCGTCTTACCAGAGATTGCAAAACCGACTGCAAAATTACAACTTATTTTTTAATTATGAAAGTTTTTTGTTAATTTCGCTCAGCAAAGTGATCGCATTGCAGAGGTGATCCAAATTTTAAAAGCTTCTTGATATTATATATGATTCCGTCAATCAATGTTGGAGGCAGGCTCATGTCTTTTGATATTCCCAAAGTCATGGGTATTGTAAATGTGACTCCGGACAGTTTTTATTCCGGTAGCCGTGCCTGTAGGGGGGAAGAGGTGGCAGACAAAGTGCTTGCCATGCGGGCTGAGGGTGTCGACATTATAGATGTAGGTGGTTATTCTTCACGTCCCGGTGCTGACGAGATATCGGCAGACGAGGAATATTCCCGTCTTTCAATTGGTCTTGAAGCTATCCGCAAAGTATTGCCGGAGGCGATCGTGTCGGTAGATACTTTCAGGGCGGATGTGGCAAGGAGATGCATGGAAGACTGGAATGTTGAAATCATAAATGATATAGGAGGAGGAGATCTTGATCCGGAAATGTGGGATACGGTGTCATCGTTTCCTGTAGCTTATGTGCTGATGCATATGCGTGGCAATCCTAAAACCATGGGTTGCTTGACAGATTATAAAGACGTTACGGCGGAAACCCTATCGGACCTTGCATTCAAGGCATCGCAGTTGCGTGAAAAGGGAGTGGCGGATATTGTTATCGATCCGGGATTCGGTTTTGCAAAGACGTTGGAACAGAATTATACTCTCCTTTCGGATCTCGATAAATTCCATATGATCGGATGCCCTGTGCTCGCAGGCATTTCAAGGAAGACAATGATCTGGAAACCGCTCGGTGTCACACCTGAGAATGCCGGTAACGGCACTACGGTGTTGAATACTGTCGCACTCCTTAACGGCGCGGATATAATTCGTGTCCATGATGTGCGTCAAGCCGTGGAAGCTGTAAAGCTCGTTTCTCTATTAAACACTCATTAAAATTATGAATTTTGGAATTAAGGACGTTATAGACATATTGATAGTAGCGCTGATGCTCTATTATCTTTATCGGCTCATGAAAAATAGTGGCGCACTGTCGTTGTTCTATGGTGTGCTGGCGTTTATCGCCATATGGGTTATCTCGTATGATATTTTCAATATGAGGTTGACGGGCACGATCGTAGACAAATTCATGAGTATAGGTCTTATAGTGCTCGTGATCCTTTTTCAAGACCAGATAAAGCGATTTCTCATAGACATAGGCAGCAGAGGCAGGTGGACAGTGTTCATGAAACTCTTCCGGCATCATGAGCAGGATGAAGAGCTGGAGCATTCCCGAGTGATGAACGTGGTTTATGCATGCATGTCCATGTCGAAATCCAAGACCGGAGCGTTGATAGTTTTTCAACGTAAAGTCCCGCTGACCGACTATGAGAAAACCGGAGACATTATAGATGCCGATATAAATGTCCGTCTCATTGAAAACATCTTTTTCAAAAATTCACCTCTTCATGACGGGGCAATGATAATTTCTGACCACAGGATCAAATCCGTAGGGTGTATCCTGCCTGTAAGCCATGACATGAATATACCCAAAAATTTAGGTTTACGCCATAGGGCGGCGTTGGGTATGAGCCAGGTTACTGATGCCATATGTGTGATCGTCAGTGAAGAGACCGGTAACATATCGGTGGCCCGTGACGGTTCCCTGAGTGTCAAACTCTCCGCAATGGATCTGGAACACATCCTTTCGTCAGCACTTAGATGAATGGTTAAGTAATTAATAATTAATGGTTAATGGTTAATAATTAAAATGGTACCGGACTTTCTCCCGGTCCCGGCATTATGTCGGGCATTGATGAACTGAAGCCCCCTGCAGACGACGGACCGAATGTGAATCCGCTGTCTCCGAAGGAGTCTCCTGACGATTTGCCGTCAGATGTCTCGGAATTTAATCTTGATTCAAGCCTGCGTGTGGTGCCTACTTCATCAAGTGTCTCGCGCATCATCTGATATCCCTCTTCCCAGTTTTCAAATCTGGCGTATTTAGATACGAAGCGCAGGTCAACGGTGCCCACGGCGCCGCTTCGGTGCTTGGCTATTATCAATTCAGCCTTGCCCCTGATATCATTGCCCTCCGCATCCTCCGTGCTTCTGGTATAATATTCCGGGCGATGTATAAAACACACCATATCGGCATCCTGCTCGATGGCTCCCGATTCACGGAGGTCTGAAAGCACCGGACGCTTGTCTTCACGGGTCTCGGTGCTTCGGTTAAGCTGTGAAAGGGCTATGATCGGTATGTTAAGCTCTTTGGCAAGAGCCTTAAGTGATCGAGAAATCGTAGACACCTCCTGCTCGCGGCTTCCGAACTTCATTCCGGTAGCGTTCATGAGCTGCAAGTAGTCGATCATTATCATCTTTACTCCGTGTTCGCGAACCAGTCGCCGTGCTTTAGTCCTCAATTCCGTGATGGATAAGCCCGGAGTTTCATCAAGATATAGCGGAGCGCTGTATACTCCGCGCAGACGGGTATTAAGCCTGTTCCATTCCTCATCAGTGAGGTTACCTGCCTTGATTTTTTCACCTTCAAGATCGGCGACATTACTGAGCAGACGTTTCACGAGTTGGACGTTTGCCATCTCGAGCGTGAAGATCGCGATAGGTATGCTATAGTCTACCGACATGTTCTTAGCCATGGAGAGCACGAATGCAGTCTTACCCATTGCCGGACGTGCGGCAATGATGATAAGGTCAGAATTTTGCCATCCGGAAGTCATCTTGTCCAGACCATGGTATCCTGTTTGAAGTCCTGACAAACCGCTTTCGGCGTTTGCCGCCGACTGTATTTGCTCTATGGCGAGGTTAATGACCGGGTCAATTTGTGTAACTTCCCTTTTAAGGTGTGTCTGTGAGATCTCGAAAAGCTGACCTTCAGCAGCTTGGAGGAGATCGTCCACGTCGTTGCTCTCGTCAAATGCGTCTGCTTCGATTTTGGATGCAAAAGATATGAGACGGCGGGCAAGATGTTTCTGTGCGATGATTTTCGCATGAAACTCTATATTGGCGGCAGAATATACCCTTGCGGTCAGTTCCGTTATATGCACGGCACCTCCCACATTTTCCAGTTCCCCGTTATGGCGCAGCTGTTCGGTCACCGTCATCATGTCGATTGGACGCTGATTGAAACCGAGGGTGCATATGGCGTCATATATCTTGGCGTTCACTGGATCGTAGAATGCATCGGGGGTGAGAATGTCGCACACATTCATGTATGCATCCTTCTCGAGCATCAACGCGCCTATCACCACTTCTTCAAGATCCGTGTCGCGTGGCGGCAGCTTTCCGGTAGGATCCTGCCTGACAGGTTCGAATGTCGGTTTCTTCTTATATCTTTGTTGCTGTTGTTCTTGCATAATCAGGGAAATGATAAGAGTGTGTTTAAACAGTTTCTTAGAGTATCGTTGCCGGGTTAAGGGAGAGAAGCAGTGTCAGCCATATGGATGTCACGAACATTAGTATAGCTGTCTGTCCGAGCACCGGATTGAGTTCCGCTCCTTTCAAATGTGTGAGCTTTACCCATAACATATAATGAAGGTTGGCATAAAGTAATGCACCAGCCTGCCATATAATGTCTACTTTAGCTATGGTGGCTATTACGATAAGTGTAACGGCAACGATTCCATTGATAAAATAGACGGTGCCCATAGTTCGGCGTCCGAATAACACGACGGTAGTTCTTTTACCAACAGCTTGGTCATCGTCAGCATCTCTATAGTTGTTGACAATCAATACGTTCGCCCCCATGATGCCGATTGCGCATGAAATAGGTAGCGCTACTTGCCATATATTCCATGAGCCGACCTGCACGTATGTTGTCAACATGACAGGTACTATTCCGAAGAAGATAATCACAGCCGCTTCTCCGAGTCCATGATGGGAGAGAGGAAAAGGTCCGGCAGAATAGGCTAATGCGAAGACAGCCACGGCAATTCCCACGGCTATAAGCCACCATCCACCCCAGATTATAAGTGTGCATCCGATTGCGCACACCATAAATAATAATGTCAATGTAGCGCGTAGCATTGCCGACGGAGTTATGTCACCCTCTGTCACTCCCCTCCGGAATCCTTCCCTCCCTTTTTTGTCAAGTCCTTTCTTGAAATCGAAATATTCATTTGCAAAATTTGACACAATTTGTGCCATCACTGCGAAAAGGAGACAGATTATGAACGGGATGAATTTAAAATTATTATAATATGCCGCACATCCACCACCGGCTACAACCCCTGCCACAGATACGGGAAGAGTCCGGAGTCGCATAGCTTCTATCCAAGCCTTTGATTTCCTACTCATAATGAAACAACTTCATGCTTTTCAACAAACTGATTCTCTTTGCTCGATAAACTTTATGAAACGGGAGGATATATTTTCCAATCTTTCATATTCGTTGAGGAGTTTCACTTCTTCGGGCAATGCATCATAGCCATATTTAAGACCGGCAAGTCCCATAGCCAACGCGGCATTGGTGTCGGCATCGCCTCCGGCATCAACAAGGCGGTGAAGGATCTCTTCGGGTGAGGAGCAATGCCATATCGCCCATAAGGCGGCAGCCATTGTCTTTTGGCAGAACCATAACGAATCTTCGTCGTCAAGGCAGAGTTCTTCAAGATTACCATCGTGGGCTATTGAAAGATACGACAATATGCGTGGATCAAGAGTGTTTGCTATCTCTTCAAGATCTTCATATTTTGCAGGGCAGCCTTTACGGAGCAAAGAGTCTGCCATTGTTGCAATGATAACGCCACATGCGCTGCAGCGCGTGTCGTCATGTGTCATTGCCATTATGTCAATTGAATTGTCAACAAGCCGCGGACCTCCCATGATTCCGGTGACCAATGCTCTGGGTATCGCCTCATTGGAAGCGCGATACACATCGTTCTCCCTCCATATCTTGTGTGTGGTTTCCCTGGGACTGGAGACCCATTGGGGTATTGAGAAAAGTGAGTTGTATAAGTCAACCATGTCTTTTTGATTGTCTTGGAACCAACTCTTCATCCTGTAAGCAAAATCGCTTAGATCCATTTTGCCGCGTTCAATGATTGATTCGATAAGGAGAATAACTATCTCAGTGTCGTTTGTCCAGTCTCCCCGTTTCCACATGCATCGGTGTGCGTCGCGTATAATCTGAGAAAAATGTCTCATCCCTTCGGGATAATAATACTTGACCTCTTCCACCGACATAAATTCGGTGCCAAGTCCGAGAGCGTCACCGAGAGCCATGCCAAATAGTGCTCCCTTTATTTTGTCAGATAAATTGTTCATCAAGATATAAGTTATAAAAGTTTAAGTCACATTGAAATTGGGTTATAATATGAAGTTGTTTAAACAACTTCTTAATTTCCGGTTCGTTAAAAACGGTTTTAGCGTCGTAATTTTTTAAAGAAAGATAGCATCAACTCCCTGCATTCGTCCTCAAGCACACCTGCAGTGATTTCCGTTTTAGGGTGTAGTGGAGATTTGTCCGGACTATAATAGGAAAAGAATCCACGTTTTTGGTCCGGAGCGCCATATACTATCCTTCCTATCTGGCTCCATCCTAATGCACCGGCACACATTGGGCAAGGCTCCACCGTGACATAAAGCGTACAGTCCGGCAGATATTTACCGCCGAGATATTCGGCGGCTGAGGTTATTGCCTGCATCTCGGCATGTGCCGTAACATCGTTAAGTGCCTCGGTGCGATTGTGCGCTCGGGCAATCACTCGCCCGTTCACAGCAATCACCGCACCTATGGGTATTTCACCGGCTTCATAGGCATCTTGTGCTTCAGCCAGCGCAAGTCTCATATAATATTCGTCGGTATGTCTGAGCATTCCTGTCATTTACATAAGTTTGATTCAATTATGTCGGCGACTTCTGCCATCAGCCAGCGTGGGGTTGAGGTTGCTCCGCAGATTCCAACGGATTCAGCTCCTTCAAGCAGGCTCATGTCAAGTCCCGAACCATCGCTGACAAGGTAGGAGCGGGGATTAACCTTGCGGCACTCTTCAAACAATACTTTGCCATTAGAGCTTTTTGCCCCGCATACGAAAACTATTGCATCGTGGGAAGAGGCAAATTCACGTAATTTGGAGAGCCTGTTGGCAACCTGACGACATATTGTGTCGAAATATTCGAAACGTCCATCTGTTTTCCGGCTTTTTATTTCGTCCACTATATGACGGAAACCGTCTAATGATTTTGTGGTTTGCGAATATAGCAATATATCGCGGGATAAATCCACTGATTCAAGATCTCCAGAATTTTGAATCACTATCGCTTCTCCGTTAGTCTGACCTACAAGCCCGTTCACTTCTGCATGTCCTTCCTTGCCATATATCAGTATGAGAGGCATCTCGTCAATCTCGCCTGCTTCAAGTCGCGCCCGGTTGCTGCGGTAGGCATCTTTAATGCGTCGCTGCAACTGGAGCACGACGGGGCATGTGGCGTCGATTACTGTTATGTTGTTCCTGTCTGCGATGGAATATGTCGATGGCGGCTCGCCATGCGCTCGCAGCAAGACCGTTGCCTTGTTCAGGTCTTGCAACTCCGAGTGTGTTATGGTCTGCAGTCCACGAAGGCGAAGTCGCTCCACTTCGGAGGCGTTGTGCACTATATCTCCGAGGCAATATAGCGTGCCGGATTTTTCAAGTTGCTCTTCAGCTTTTTTGATTGCCGTCACCACCCCGAAACAGAAACCGGAATTGTCATCTACTTCTATCTTCATATAGTTTAAGAAGCCAATCCATCTGTTCGGCTATGGTCATGTTGTCATTGTCAAGAAGCACGGCGTCATCAGCTTTCCTTAAAGGTGATTCCTTCCGGGAAGTGTCGATGCGGTCCCGTTCCTTGATGTTCTCAAGCACTTCGTCGTATGTCACGTTTTCTCCTTTCCCCGCAAGCTCCTTAACGCGGCGGCGTGCCCTCTCTTCTGGAGAGGCGTTCACGAAAACTTTCATCTCTGCATCGGGAAACACTGTGGTGCCTATATCTCTTCCGTCCATCACTATTCCCTTGTTCTGACCATATTCCTGTTGCAACGCGGTGAGACGATGGCGCACTTCCGGAATCACAGCAACAGGACTGACCATTGAACTGACCTGCATGTCGCGGATCTCATTTTCAACGTCTTTGCCGTTGAGCAATGTATGCTGCACACCGTCTTCACCTGCAGGGTTGAAAGAAATATTGATATAGGGGAGGCTTTTCACAAGGGCGTCCGTGTCTACACCTTGTTCCACAGACGCCATATCATTCTCGATTGCATAGAGTGTCACAGCGCGATACATCGCGCCCGAATCGACGTATACATATCCTATCCGTTTGGCAAGATCGCGTGCCATGGTAGATTTTCCGGATGAGGAATATCCATCGATAGCTATTATGATTTTTTTCATTTAGAAGCTTTCTTTTTAGTTGTTGCCGAAGTTTTTGTAGTTGCGCTTTTCCTTGTAGCCGTAGCCTTTCTTGAGGCGCATGGTTTCTTTTTGACCAAACGGAGCAC
Organism: uncultured Bacteroidales bacterium; assembly: GCA_949123685.1. Next base: position 31,483 of record CASBHZ010000027.1, read on the forward strand.
CTGGGCTGTCCTTGCCGGCATATATAGTTTCAGCCATCCTTTCCCTGCCGGACTGTAAAGTGGATCGGGTTGAGTGAAATGATGTATGTTGGTGTCTATATTGCCGAAGCCTCCGAATGCAAGGGAATCGCTGTCGAGTATTACCTCATATTCTCCGGCGGGAGCGAGGAAACCATAATCGCTGAAAGATTTTGTGGGACTCCAGTTGAACACGAATATAAGGTCATCCCTACGGAACGCGAGCACCTGGTCGTCATCTTTCTCCCAAAGTTTCTCCACAGGGAATGTCTGGAAGTTGAAATGGCGCGACACCATTTCTATCATCGCGTTGTCAAATACGTTGAGGAATCGGTATTTCAAGTCTTGGCGGTCCACAAGATCCCACTGCCTGCGGGCATATTTATGACTCCAGCCGTTTCCTTCACGCGGGAAGTCAATCCATTCCGGATGTCCAAATTCGTTGCCCATGAAGTTGAGGTATCCTCCGTTTATGGTGGCGAGCGTCACCAGACGTATCATCTTGTGTAATGCCATACCTCTTGCCACGACACCGTTGGTGTCGTCAGACATCATGTGCCAATACATCTCTTTGTCGATCAGTCGGAATATGATGGTCTTGTCTCCCACAAGTGCCTGGTCATGGCTTTCACAATAGGATATTGTTTGTTCATCGGCACGACGATTGGTGAGTTCCCAGAAAATGGATGTGGGATGCCAGTCCTCATCTTTCTTCTCCTTGATCATTTTTATCCAATAGTCGGGGATTCCCATTGCCATTCTGTAATCAAATCCGATGCCCCCCTCTTCAAACTTGGTTGCGAGTCCGGGCATTCCGCTCATCTCCTCGGCTATGGTGATTGCCTTGGGATTGATCTCATGTATAAGGAGGTTTGCAAGCGTGAGATATACTATGGCGTTGGTGTCTTCATTGCCGTCATAATAATCGTCATAGCTTCCGAAAGCTTTGCCCAGTCCATGGTTATAATATAGCATGGAGGTCACTCCGTCGAAACGGAAACCGTCGAACTTATATTCTTCAAGCCAGAATTTGCAATTGGATAGAAGGAAATGGATTACGGAATTTTTACCATAATCGAAACACAGGGAATCCCATGCCGGATGCTCCCTGCGGTCATCTCCATAGAAATAAAGGTCGTGAGATCCGTCGAGTCTCCCTAATCCTTCCACCTCGTTTTTTACAGCATGTGAATGCACTATGTCCATAATCACCGCGATACCCTTCTCATGGGCGTCATCGATCAGCCGTTTGAGATCGTCGGGTGTTCCGAAACGTGAAGATGCGGCGTAGAAACTGCTCACGTGATATCCGAAAGATCCATAATAAGGATGTTCCTGGATAGCCATGATCTGAATGGCGTTGTATCCGTCGGCAGCTATACGCGGGAGTGTTTTGGTGCGGAACTCTTCATAGGTTCCCACTCCTTCGTTTTCCTGAGCCATGCCTATGTGGCATTCATATATAAGGAGGGGTTTTGTGTCAGGTTTGAATTTCTTGACCTTGAATTTGTAAGGATTCTCCGGAGCGTACACTTCGGCAGAAAATATATGCGTTTCCGGATCCTGCACCACGCGTGTTGCATACGCGGGGATGCGCTCTCCGCTGCCTCCGTTCCAGTTTACGCGCATCTTGTAGAGGTCTCCGTTCCGGATTGCATCTGCCGGGAAATGACCTTCCCAAACACCACCACCGATTGATTTAAGGGAGTAGCGTTCATTTTCTTTCCATTCAGAGAATGTGCCGATAAGCCATATTTCCGTTGCGTTCGGGGCATATTCACGAAAAATCCATTTGCCGTTTTTTTCGCGATGTAGTCCGAAATAATTGTATGCATTTGCGAATTTGGAAAGAGAGCCGTCTGTATTGGCAGTCAGTTCCTTTATTTTTCTGATAACGTCTTCATGGCGTCCTTCGATGGCATCGCTGTAAGGTTCGAGCCAAGGGTCGTTACGAAGAATTTCAAGTTTCTTTTCCATATAAATCATTTCTATATGCCTGTCGGGCATATTAATTCCTATCTTCTATAGTTTCCTTGTCCATAAGGCATTTCCTTATGGCGTGGCGGAGGGATTCGGCATCTTTCCCTCCTTGTCTTAATGCATCCAACACTCCGTTTACATATTCGTCGCGCGAGCGATATCCCAAAAGTTTCGGTAGTTCCGAATCGGGAAGCATTGGCTTGTGATTGAAAACTTTCAATATTGCCGAATAATCATTGTCGCGAACCATGGTCGCGAATTGCTCACGGAGGCGGTTGTAATTTTTTCTTGGTTCGAGCTTGAATACAAGTGTTTTCAGGTGTGTCTCGAGTGCGGTTATACAAGAGAAACGTGCGTCTATCTTGCATTCCACATCCCGTTTCACCTTGTGTCTGACATGCTGCAGAACCTGTTGTTCGGATTTCTGCTTAAACGTTTGTATCACTTCTTTCCGAACCTTCCTGATTATCTTTTCTGCGTCTCTGCCGCGACGGCGTGCCATCACCCGGATAACGCTTTCAAGGAGAAAGATGTTTTCCACTTCAGCCACTTCAGGCACCATTATCTCTTTCTTGCGAAGATATTCAACCTCAATATCCGTGCGTCTGTCGCGGTCCACTATGCCCCGGCTTCGGAGATGATGCATGTTTTTGAGGTCATTGAAAGTGCGGGTTGTCTCAATCACTTTGTCGCAAGAGCCGAGAGGACGCACATTCCAATCCTGAAACACAAGCGAATATAGCTTGAAGTCGATACTGTGTTGCCTGTCTCCTTCAATAAAGAGCACCGGTTTCCGGCTTCCTGCAAGTTCGATGAATATGTCTTCATTCAGCGGGGTGTCGCGGATCACTTCATAGTTCCACGTTTTCTGCCCCGAATCATAGCTCTTTATCCAGACGCACGTATTTTTCGATCTTGAACTGATGAAGTCCATGTCTGCCGAATCATATACGAATGTGCAGTCCGGGCGTAGAGCCTCGATAGAGTCCCATAACGATGATATTATGGAAGGGTGTATGAACAGTGAGGGAGAGTCTACGAATATCACAGCGTCCGGCATGGCATAAAGCACGGCTGCAATATAATAGAGCACGGTTTTTTCACCTTGGCTGAGGGAGGCAACGTTTATCAGGTCATTTCCAGCCTGCGTTGCAAACATCAGCGAACCTTTGTTGCGCATTATCTTGTTGCCGGGAAAATTCTGCTCCCAAAGATTCTTAATTATGTCGAGTTTGGTTTTGCGTAGTTTCACGCGTTTCCCTTCTCCGATTTCCCTGTCTTTCAGTTCAAGAAGGTATTCGAGTTCATCTGCAAACACCATATATATGAGTTTGTCAAGTTCGCTCACCGCGTCAGTGCGCATATATGTATGTCTGTGTGCCGCTTCCCTGTATAGGTAGTCTATCGAGCCATAACGGTCAGATTCTTCCCTTTCGGGGAAAGAGGCGGAAAGGGCAGACAGACAATAAGCGCGTTTGCTGCATAGGGAAATCATCTCTTGCATGAAACGTGTCTTCCCCGCACCGTTGGCACCAACGAGTGTTATATGGCGAGGGGTGTTTATGACGCGAGCATTTTTATCAGATCGGAAGAGCGTCGTGTAGGGAAAGAGTGTGTCTCCTTGTG
>CASBHZ010000028.1 GCA_949123685.1 uncultured Bacteroidales bacterium
GGTGGCCCATTTTTTAATGAGTGCCCTGGCCTACTTTTCAGTGAGTAATTACAGCCTAAATGTTTTGTCGGTTTCTATTGTCTTGGATGTTACTGTTACGGTTCCGTCGCGTTGCCCCTCTTTCAACAGTTCTTCAAATTTCTGTAAAGTCAGGACATATCCTCGCAACGAATCATCTTCCTCATATGTCCGTGAATTTTTGACACCTCCGTTGCCGAGAACAAGAATCCTGTCAGAGAGGCGCAGACAGTATAGACGGAGTTTTGAATTAAGCACAGGAAGAGCCACCACAGAATCACGCATCTTACCCTCAGGACGGAAGAAACGTTCCAGCGCGCCTTCATCGGCAATCTCATCTAAAATTTGCACTATGCGCAATAAGTCCTTATTCAATTGAGCATCTTCAATGAATTTGGAATAAAAACGTTCGTATTCAGTCTCAGATTCTTCCGAGAACTGAATGGTGTCATACCATCATCTCAACGCTTGCTATACATATCTTCGTAGTAACGTTCGTAATCACCGGATGTGATGTTATCCATCCATGCCTGATTCTCGAGATACCATTTCACGGTTTTCTCGATACCTTCTTCAAACTGGAGAGACGGCTCCCATCCAAGTTCCTTCTGAAGTTTGCGGGAATCTATGGCATAACGCATATCATGACCGAGACGGTCAGTGACATAAGTTATCAGCTCGTCACTATAACCTTCAGGATTGCCGAGAAGGCGGTCAACAGTCTTTATAACCACCTTGATAATATCAATATTCTTCCATTCGTTGAAACCACCGATATTATAGGTTTCAGCCACTTTCCCTTTGTGGAAAATAAGGTCTATTGCCCGGGCATGGTCTTCAACAAAAAGCCAGTCGCGCACATTCTCCCCTTTTCCATATACAGGCAGTGGCTTGCGATGACGGATATTATTGATAAACAAAGGTATCAGTTTTTCAGGGAACTGATATGGTCCATAGTTGTTGGAGCAATTGGTAACCAGCGTAGGCATGCCGTAAGTGTCGTGATAAGCACGCACGAAATGATCGCTTGATGCCTTGGATGCCGAATATGGAGAATGGGGGTCATACTTTGTGGTCTCAAGGAAGAACTCTGTTCCATAGGCGTGATGATGTTCAGAAGAAGCCTTGGTAGAGAATGGTGATTCCACGCCTTCCGGTTCTGTCAACTCAAGGGCACCATAGACCTCATCTGTCGAGATATGATAAAACAGTTTGTTCTCATATTTTTCTGGCAGCGACTCCCAATATTCCTTTGCCGCCTGCAGAAGTGCCAACGTTCCCATCACGTTAGTGCGGGCGAATGTGAAAGGATCCTTAATGGAACGGTCAACATGACTCTCTGCAGCGAGATGAATTATTCCGTTGATTTCATTTTCCTTGATCACACGGCGCATCTCCTCAAGGTGGGAAATATCCGCACGCACAAACTTGTAGTTAGGCTTGTCTTCTATATCCTTGAGATTCGCGAGGTTGCCTGCATATGTAAGCTTGTCAAGATTGACAATCTTATAATCGGGATACTTATTTACAAAAAGACGGACCACATGAGAACCGATAAATCCGGCTCCGCCGGTAATCAAAATATTCTTCATAAGTAATTGTGTATTTCTTGGAGTATTAATTTTTTTGATTTTTAACAGATTTTTTTGTTACTCAAAACGGGGATTGGATTTCGCCCAATTTTGGATGACGGGAATCTTTATCTGAAAGTATCCGGTCTTCGGGAGCAATTTTCCAATCAATGCCAAGAGAGTCATCATTCAGAGAAATACCCCCGTCTGCCTGAGGTGCATAATAATTATCACACTTATATTGGAACACCGCTTCCTCACTCAATACCGAAAATCCATGGGCAAAGCCGCGTGGAATAAAGAACTGCACATTATTCTCTTCAGAAAGTTCCACGGCAAAGTGCTTACCGAATGTAGGAGAATCGCGACGAAGATCCACGGCTACATCAAGGACACGTCCTTTAATGCACCTGACCAACTTGGATTGAGCGAACGGAGGACGCTGAAAATGAAGTCCGCGAACCACTCCGTAACTTGATTTCGACTGATTGTCCTGCACAAATTCCACAGGATATCCAACTGCCTCATCAAAATTCTTTTTACTGTAGCTTTCAAAGAAATACCCTCTCGAGTCAGTAAAAATTTTAGGTCGCAAAATCAGCAATCCCTCTATTTCAGGTTTTATAATTTCCATCACACATCTGTTTGAACTGCAAATTTACAATTTTTTTTGTAATTTTGTAAGTAATGGATAATTTTAAATCCATTGCTTAAGTATGACTCGCAAATTAGTTAATGCATATTTTTAGCGGATTTTCGAGGGATTTAAGTGAGTTCAGGAAGGAGCAATGCGTGCATTGTGACTGATGGAACTCGCTTAAATCACCGGAAAGACGCTAAAAGATGCGTTGACTAATCAATACATTAAATAATTTCGATGTCATACTTAAATAACACAGGTTACAAATAACCGAACAAATCCCGGCATGTTTATTGTTTAAAGAACATGATAGCAGAGATGAGTTCATATGTCTTTAAGAACATGGAGAATATACAGGTAGAAAAACTGAGCCACACGGAACTTCGCGAAGTGGCATCGCTTGCAAAAGAAATCAATTCCCATCTCCTGCCACACCTTGAGGAGAATGAACTTTCACGCTTCCGCAACATCCTTCGTGACGGAATGAAACGCAGCGTCAAGGCTCATTCCTCACGCAATATCCCTTTTGCAATCCTTGCTTTAAAGACTGCATGTGCATTTGCCGACATGGTAGACCCGGATCGGAACATTCTAATTGCAATCCTCCTTTATCCGCTTTATCACGAAGGATTACAGTCTATAAATGACATACGCAAAGAATGGGGAGATGATATTGCAAGCTTACTTGAAGGCATTTCAAACGTATCCAAATTCAGCAACCGCAACTCGGCTCATAACCAAGAAAATTTCCGTGGTCTGATGCTTGCATTGGCACATGACATAAGGGTAATCATCATAATGATAGTGGAGAACTTGATGCTGATGCGCTCCATCAATCACCATCCCGATGAGGAATGGGTGCGCAATGTCGCTTTCGAGGCAAACTGCCTCTATGCCCAGCTTGCCCACAGACTCGGACTATACAAGATAAAAGGTGAACTCGAAGACCTGTCGCTTAAATATACAAACCGCGAGATATACACGCAGATAGCGAAAAAGCTCAACGAGACCAAACGTTCACGCGACCAATATATCAGCGAATTTATAGCACCGGTGAAGGAACGCCTTATTGAAGAAGGACTTATATTTTCTATAAAGGGACGCACAAAATCCATCTCTTCCATATGGAACAAGATGAAGAAGCAGAAAGTGGACCTTCCCGGAATTTACGACCTTTTCGCAATCCGTGTAATCATAGACACTCCACGCGAACGCGAAAAGCAGGATTGCTGGCTTGCATATTCAATTCTCGCTGATATGTACACGGCAAACCCGGCGCGTATGAAAGACTGGATATCCGTGCCTAAAAGCAACGGCTATGAAAGCCTCCACGCCACGGTGATGGGACCTGGGCAGAAATGGGTGGAAGTGCAATTCCGAACAGAAAGGATGGATCTTGTTGCCGAAAAAGGTCTTGCGGCACACTGGCGCTATAAGGGTGGCAAAGGCGACAGCTCCGACAAATGGATGAACAACATCCGCGACATACTTGAAACTGCAGAGGCTGGACCGATGCAGCTCATGAAAAATATAAAGGCGGATGCGTTTGGTCAGGAAGTATTCGCTTTCACTCCGAAGGGAGACCTTTTCCGCATGACAAACGGAGCGACAGTACTTGATTTTGCATTCCACATTCACACAAATGTCGGTGCCCATTGTACGGGAGCCGTGGTAAATGGCTCCCACAAACGCTTGAATTATAAGATACAGAATGGAGATACGGTAGAGATACTGACTTCTTCCAATCAGATTCCCCGTCTGGAATGGCTCAATATTGTTATCACGTCAAAGGCTCGCAACAAAATCAAGCAAAGCCTCAACGAAGAGAAACAACGTCTTGCAGACATAGGAAAAGAGTCTTTTTCCAGACGTGCAAAAAACCGCAAACTGGAAATTGAGGAAGCGGAGCTTATGCGTCTAATAAAGAAGCAGGGATATAAGTCTGCGATCGAATTTTTTGCAGATATGGGCAGCAACAAGATCGATGCAGGACGTTTTCTGAACACTTATGTAGAGTTTACTACCCGTGAAATCGAGACAGAACATATTTCGGCCGAAGAATTTCAGTTGGTACCCCCCAAGGACGAAGAACCTAAGAATGATGTTTTAGTAATAGGAGAAAAAAGCATCAGCGGACTGAACTACAAGTTTGCACGATGCTGCAACCCTATTTATGGGGATGATGTGTTCGGATTCATATCGTCAGACGGATCTGTGAAAATCCACAAAAGTAATTGCCCCAATGCCGAGCATATCCGTGAGCGCTACCCATACCGGATAATACGTGCCAACTGGAGCGGGAAAAGCGGAGAAATGCTTCCGGCATCTCTGCGCGTAATCGGGAACGACGACATAGGCATTGTCGCCAATATCACGTCGATAATATCCAAGGAGCCGAACACGATGCTCAGGAACATATCAATTGATTCACACGATGGCATATTCCAGGGATACCTCGTTATCGGAGTGACCGACAATAGACAACTCACGGCCTTGATCAAAAAGATCAAGACCGTGAAAGGAATAAAAGACGTTGTAAGGATTTAGAAGCCGTTTAAATCGTAGTCTACATACTTTGAATCATTGTTTACATACGTGGAGGGGGACCCATGCGGTGCATCCTCCCCTGTCTGCCGGGATGAGGTCCGGGACGACCGTCAAAGTTGTCACCTCCTTTGTTTCCCTTATTTTTCAACGTATTGAATGTGTATGATATACCGAACATCACGTAACGGGTCAGGTCATTATAACTGCTGTCTGTAATGGTTCCGTTTGCACTGACAGAGCGGGATATGTTCTTTTTCTGTCCCAAAAGGTCATATGCACGAACGCTGAGAGTAAGGTTCTTTTCACGGAGGAAACTATACGAAATTTGTGCGTTCCAAAGCCATGAAGTCGAATTGAATCCGTTAGAGTAACCACTCGTTTTGTCAAAATTAATATCGGTATTCACCTGCAGGCCGAAAGGCAAATACAGGGATGCGTCGGAACGGAAACCATATGCATGAGTGTAAAGATTCGCCTGATCCGGAAGGGAATTGGTTGCCATATTGAAAGAATATGTAGGATTAACAGACATCTGAAAGATATCGCAAGTGAAAGTCATTCCGGCATTGGGCGATAACCTTAAATTGCCTGAACGGTTGAAATTACCGTTGATATATCCCGCCATAGATGAATAGTTAGCCGCTGCACGTGCCGAGAAGCGCCATTTCCGGTTACGGAAAGGTTGATTTATCATGAACATTCCCCATCCGGAGAAATTACCGTTTGCATTTGTATAAGTAGTCTCCCTCTTACCTGTTTCGGGGTCTGACACGGTTTTATTCACAATTACATTCTGCGAATACTGTAGGTTTAACATTGCCATCATTGCCTGCTGCGTATCTTGATTGTAATTATTGAAATGCACATTCATGGATTGCGTGAATGTAGGTTTCAGATCCGGATTACCACGGGTTATGTTCAAAGGATCCGACTCGTCCGCAACAGGCTGCAATTGAGTAAGTGAAGGAGCCGTGGTGCGTGCACGGTAATCAGCCCGTATTGATTTAGTTTTACTAAACCTATAACGGAACCTTGCGAAAGGCGCCACATTCCATACCCATTGTGTCGGAATATTACGTTCGGATTTAAGAAGGTCCTCACTCCCACTGCTGGATGGAGAAAACACCAGACCTGCCTCCAGATTATATTTACTATTTATCTTTTTATATCCCAATTGAAGTTCCTGAGTTCCGAATTTATTACGGAAACGATTCGACAAATCCGTATCAAACACTGCCAACTCAGGAATGGTTGCGAAATCTACCGGTGAAAAGTCTGTTGTTTCCAAAGGCAGAGGAATATTATAGGTATCCTTATTGGCATTGTTAAACCTATATTGGAAACGATAAGCCACTTGCAGGAAGTTACCTCGCGTCACATCTCCGAGAGGTTCAGTCCAAGTCAGCCTCGCACCCACCGAGTTATTCCATTGATGATTATCAAGGAAACGATAAAGTTTCTCACTGCTGTTCGCAGGATCTATCGCAAGGTAATATTCAATGTCGCTCCATGTTGTTGAATACTGTTTTGTATCTGAAAAATCATAGTTCGCCTGCACGCTGAACGATCTGCCCGGACGCGACGGGAAATTATGATTAAAGATCAAACGTCCGGATGCGTTATAGCTTGTACCGTGATTAAACCTCTTACTGATATCGCTGTTCAATAAATCCATATTGAATCCGCCATTCCACATGTAGCTTTCACCTGTAGACTGGGTGTTACGGTTGTTAAAACTGAACTGAGGTCTGAAATCAAGCGTGTTGTTAGGATCTATTTTCCATTCCATACGGAAATCCGCCCTCAGGTTATGACCTTTATCGCGAGTATAATTGCTACTGCTTTTAAACTCATTACGACCGGTCTGCAAATATTCAGTGTTGGTTGAAGACTCGGAATCGCGATCGGTATGAGTGTAAAACACATTACCCCCTACACGAAACTTATCTGTTTTCCCAAGATTAAAATTGACACCCAACTGCTGTGACGAGGTAATACCGCCGGAAGACCCGAAATTTGAAAAACGGCCCCTTCCCGAATCCATAAAACCGAGATCATTGGTATTATTGGCACCTCCTACAACAGAAATCTGATTATTGTCTGTGAAAGTGGAGACATTGAACTTACCTTCATACCGCTTGTCGGTGCCATAACCGCCCTCTATCGTTCCGAACCAGCCGTTTTTCATATTCTTCTTAACGGTGAGGTTTATAACGGTTTCCTCTTCACCATCGTCAACACCCGTGATTCTGGCGAGATCGCTCTTACGGTCAACAACCTGAACTTTATCTACGAGATCAGAAGGCAGATTCTTAGTCGCCATTTTAGTGTCATCTCCAAAAAACTCCTTACCGTCTACAAGTATTTTTGTTACAGTCTTACCTCCCGATGTTATTTTACCTTCAGAATCCACTTCCACTCCGGGGAGTTTTTTCAACAAATCTTCAACCGATGCATTCGCCTGAGTCTTGAAAGAACCGGCATTGAACTCTATCGTGTCCTGCTTTGCCACTACAGAAGCCTTCACTGCCGTAACCACGGCATCATCCAGAGTGACAGAAGTTTCTGTCATAACTACAGGACCAATATTCAGGACAGTTGTCGTATCTTGCACTTCTACAATCTTACGCACTGCGTCCATACCGACCATTGAGAAATTAACCACATAATTACCCGGTTTTATACCATTAAAGGAAAAATCCCCTTTTGCAGATGTGATCATGTACCCCTTCCTCACGGAATCCGGATATTCGATTATCTGTGTTGTAACACCAACAAGAGGTTGCGAATCTGAATCGACAACCTTCCCTTTCACCACTGCTGCTAAAGATACAGAAGCGGAAACAACTAAAACTGCAAATGCAAGCAATAACTTTCTCATTTCTATTGTAGTGGAATAATTTTTACGAAATGTTTAGAATAACCCTGTTAAAATCCAAACACATTCTTAAGACACCAACCATTAAAAATAGTTTAAATAGCATATTATTAATTTTTCAAAACAAAGAGCAATATTCAAGAGCTGCTCAGGAACTGTTTAAACTTTATCCGTTATTTCTTTGTATAAATTTAAGGTGCACCATAACCTCTTGTATTAAATTTATAGGCACGTCAGGGTTAATCGGGAAAATAATGTTAATTTTGCACTTAATAAACCGTAAAAAATTTAAAATACCATATAATATGAATTTAGAAAGTATTGATATAGAAACGCTGAAAGAGAAAGGGATATCAGAAGAAAAGCTCAACGAAGAGCTCACAATGCTCGCGAATGGTTTCCCCTATCTCCAAATCGAAGCTCCCGCAACAGTAGGCAACGGCATCTCAGCCATGTCGGATGAAATGAAACAGACTGCCGTGAAATGCTGGGACGAGTTTCTTGCTGCCGGTGGCGTAGTCATGAAAATGGTTCCGGCAAGCGGTGCGGCATCACGCATGTTCAAAGATATCTTCTCTTTTGTAAATGGGAAAAAAGATAAGCCTGACAACGATTTCATGAAGCATTTCTTTGAAAGGATTGAAGACTTTGCATTCTTCCATCGATTGAATTTCATCTGCCTTTCCATCTACGACAAGAGCGTTACATCCCTTATAAAGGAGAAACGTTATAAGGAAGTGGCACAAGCCCTCATTGGCAAAGAAGGTCTCAACTACGGCTATCTGCCTAAAGCTCTATTGCAATTCCACAAAGTTATCGGGACTTCCCGCACGGCTCTTGAAGAACATCTCGCTGAAGGAGCCATGTATGCCGCCGGCAAAGACCGAAAAGTGAGCGTCCATTTCACAGTCTCTCAAGAACACCTCCCATTGGTTATCGCAAAGGTGGAAGAGGCAGCCGGACATCTCGGACATAAATTTGATGTGACTTTCGACGTGACATATAGCGTTCAGAAACCATCGACCGATACTATCGCTTCAAATCTTGACGGCACACCATATCGCGAAAACGGCAAACTATTTTTCCGTCCCGGCGGTCATGGAGCACTTATCGAGAATCTCAATGATCTCGATTCAGACGTGATCTTTATAAAGAATATAGACAATGTGGTTCCGGACGAACGCCGCGAATCTACCGTGACATATAAAAAAATAATTGGAGGCATACTTGTTGCCACCAAACAGAAGATCAATGAGTATTGTAAGAAACTCGAAAAAGGTGTTCCCTCTAAAGATGAACTTGACGAGATGCTGCATTTCACACGCACAGTCCTTTGCATCACACATGATGGCGCCGACGATATGAATGATGAAGAGAAAGCTGAATATCTGTTCTCCAAGCTAAACAGACCTACACGCGTATGCGGCATGGTTAAAAACGAAGGAGAACCCGGTGGCGGCCCATATCTTGCATTCAATCCCGATGGCACTGTATCTCCTCAGATCCTCGAGGCATCCCAGATCGATCCAAAAAACAAGGAGGCTATGAAGATGATGAAAAACGCTACTCATTTCAACCCCGTCGATCTTGTGGTTTCAATCCGCGATTATCGTGGCAACAAGTTTGACCTTCCTTCTTTTGTAGACAAAGCCACTGGATTCATTTCAACAAAAAGTCGTGAAGGCGTTGAAATCAAGGCTCTTGAGCTTCCGGGATTATGGAATGGTGCCATGAGCGACTGGAACACGATCCTCGTTGAAGTTCCCGCAGACACTTTCAATCCTGTAAAAACTGTCAACGATCTTTTGCGCGACTCTCACCAGCCAATAATCTAATAAGTAAGTAAGAAAAATTAATGCACATATAAAACGTAGTTATTTTTGAGATGTTTTTGCCGCGTAATGAAGGAGCATATAAATATATGCGACTGAATTACAAGGTGAAAACAGACAAAAAGAACAAGTTTTATTGAGCAAGATTTCATTATTTACATATATCGGTTAATTTTTATTACTTACTTAAGGCTATAATATGAATATAAAAAAACTTGGCATACTTCTGCTGCCGACAATACTGCTTGCATCCTGTGCGGGCGGCAATGCCGACAGGGAAAAAGCAAAAAACGATTATAAGAATGCCCTCGCAGATTCCATAACCATGGCTGAACGACAGATAGACTCTTGTGAAAACAGAATCAAGATACTGTCTGACAATGTGAACCAATGGCTCGGTGACTTTACCGTAGTTGACAACTCTCGCGAAGTGGAAAGCTATTATATATTCAATGGTTGGCAGAAACGCTACCCGTTGCAGTCAACCGGTATTGTGGCAAGAATTTCAAACGGTGAGAAACTCGAACTCATAGCCGCGCTTAAAGGATCCACTTTTAATAGCATACGCGTTGTCAGTGGTGAAAGCACTGCGGAATCTCCTATCGTGCCGCATGATCAAGCACTAAATTACCGTCGAGAAGGCATCAACACTGTAATGTTTTCAGGAGAAGCGACAGACTCTGTTGCCGAACTTATCGCGAACAATGAGCTGAACAACATTAAAATTGTTTTTCTTGAAAACGGCAAAGAAAAAGGTAATTGGAACATGCCGGAGGATTATAAGAAAATGGTGTCAGCCACATGGATGCTATATTCATCACGAAGTCAACAGATAAAACTTGAAGGCTACATGAAGATGCTTTGCAAGAAAATCGAAATCTTAAGAACACATAAAGATCGCGAATGAAGAAACTCCTTATTCCGATGATGCTTATCCTCGGAGCGGCATTCGCTTCTGGGGAATGGCATTTCCCTGAGAAATATACAGGACCGAAAACTCCCACCACTGATACCACATGGCATGAAGATATCCTTGAGGGATACGAAGCCAGGTATGTGAATCATGGAGAAGCTTTCGACGGACCATGCCGCTCCACGATCATACGCAAGCTCGCCCCGGTGAAGTCAAAGAAGGCATATCTCTATGTGCATGGCTTCAACGATTATTTCTTTCAGAAAGAGATGGGTGAATTGTTCGTTGATTCGGGCTACAATTTCTATGCTGTTGACCTTCGTCGCTACGGACGCAGCTGGCAACCCTGGCAATATCCTTTCAATGTCCGCAAACAGAAAGAATATTTCGAGGATATAGACTCCGCCCTGTCACAGATACGTCGCGACGGCAACACAGACATAACCCTGTCAGGACACAGCACCGGAGGTTTGACTGTAGCATACATGGCTGCAATAAAAGGGGCACGCATCGGTGTGAACAGGGTTGTGACTGACAGTCCGTTCCTCGAATGGAACTTCTCCCCCATTATGAGAAATGTGGGGGCTCCGTTAATTGAGTTTCTAAGCAATTTTTCTAAAGACAGCAAGGTTAAGCAAGCTCATTGCGACGGATATGCATATTCACTCCTCAAGGAATACGACGGCGAGTGGACTTACGATACCGATTGGAAGATGATATATTCACCCCCGGTTACCTATAGTTGGGTAGGCTCTATAAATCATGCTCAATCCGAATTGATGAAAAAAGCCTCACACATTACAGTACCCATACTCGTGATGCACAGTTCCCGCAAGATATCAGGATGTAACTATACCCCTGAATTTAAGACAGGAGATGCCGTATTGGATCCGGCAATGATTCAGAAACGCGGTGAGAAATTAGGCAAAGTCCGTGAAGTCTGCACAATCGACAGCGGCATTCATGACCTTATTCTATCCCCAAGCCCGCATCGCGAAGCTGCTTACGACACAATATTCCGGTTCATCCGTAAGCATTAACCGCAAGTAATGAGTATTTTAAGCATCATTAAAGCAATAACATAACAAGGCGGTGTGTAAAAATTTACACACCGCCTTCATTTTAGCCTGACAGCGAAGTCCAATCAGGATGATAAAATAAAAGAGGTTCCTCATACGAAGAACCTCTTTTAGGGTGAAATATGGGTCTCGAACCCATGACCTTCGGAACCACAATCCGACGCTCTAACCAACTGAGCTAATCTCACCATGTGCTTTCCTTCAAAAGCGATGCAAAGTTATATCTTTTTTTTCATTCTTCCAAATTTTTCCATACATATTTTAAATTTTAAATAAGTGATCACATTAAACACATATTATAAACGCAGCTATTTTTGAAAGATTTTCCTGTGTTGATAAAGGAGCAATGCGGGCATTGCGACTGAAGAAACACGGGAAAAGGTTCAAAAAGAGCAAGTTGATGATATGTGAGATTAAAATCATTTTATTATCGGTTTAATGGGATCACTTACTTACTTTTAAACAGCTTCTAAATCACTTCGTATTCCAATATGGATTACAATACTCATCCGAAATCCGGATATCCATCAAAAACTTTTCTGTTATTGCAAAAACTTTTTTGAACGGTATATTGTTCTATAGTTACGATTATTGTATTTGCACTGTGTTTTATTCATGGTATTAGAAAGAAATTTTTTAATGCTACAGCGAAGTTGGAGTTGTGAAACCCCGACTTTGTTTTGTTTAAAAAAGTTTACAAATGGAAATATATGCTCGTTTTTTACTAACTTTGCTCTCTCATATATCGATCATGAATCTGAAAAAATATACCCTTCTTTTTATAATAACAATATTTCCGCTATTGACACTGGCACAACGACCGATGTCAGCCTCCGGTGAAAACATCGGTGGAGCCGGAAAACAATCCAACAGTCTGAACAAAGATTCCGGAACAAAAAAGGAGACTTACAAACCGGGCAATGCATGGAAACTGTCGTATCCTCTCGGAAATCATGAAGAGTCCACACTCGACACACTCCTGTATAATTATCAAAGGCAGTTCATACCTGCCATGAATTCCGATGCATGGGCAACCACGGGGTCTTTTGCCGCGGAAGGTATCGACATGCTCTATTTTCAACGCCCCCGGCAGTCGGCATTCATGTTTGAAGATGCCTTGCAATATTGGCTTCCTTCATTCAAGAAGGAAAAGTTTTATAATGTATACATTCCCATGACTCTCCTTTCTTATAATTTCGGTGGCAACCGCGATAACCACACAGACCGTCTGAAAGGAGTATTCGCCGGTAATGTCAATAAGAAAATAGGTATAGGCGCAAACATAGATTACCTGTATACTAAAGGTGCATACAACAGTCAGGCGGCAAAAAACCTGATATACGGATTCCAGGGCTACTACACGGGCAACCATTACGAAATGCAGGCATTCCTGAACCATTACAACTCTCAGAATCAAGAAAACGGAGGAATCACCGACGACCTGTATATTGAGGATCCGGCTGTTCTTCAAGGCGGAGTAGACAAGATTGAGCCCAAAAGCATTCCCACGAGACTTAACGGTGCACAGAACAGATTAGTCGGAGCCGAGTTTTATATGTCTCACGCATATAAGATAGGATTCTGGCGCGATGACACACAGGAAGGCGACACTATTGAACGGCTCACTCTCGTGCCGGTAACAAAATTCATATATTCATTCGACTATAAATATAATCACCACACTTTCAAGAACACCCGTGCTGATGAAGCTTCATCATTCTGGGCAAACACATATTTCAATCCGGACTATACTTTAGACGATACCCACTATTGGTCTTTTGCCAACACCTTAGGCATATCCATGATTGAAGGATTCCAAAAATGGGCAAAATTCGGGCTTTCAGCATATGCCACATATGAGTTTGACAGGTTCAAACAATCTTATCTTCTTCCAGAGCCATCGGAAGAACCCAAGGAACTGACACCGCTGCCGGAGGGTTTCACCTTCGACCATGAGAAAAAAAGGAACAGGTTATGGTTAGGAGGAAGACTTGAAAAGATGAAAGGCAGCCTTCTGCGTTATGCTGCAAACGCAAAATTCGGACTAATGGGTGACGCTGCAGGCGACCTTGACATTGATGGATATATCGAAACCCGTTTCCGGCTCGGAAAAGACACCGTCCGCATCTCTGCCGATGGCTTCTTCCGCAATCAGACTCCATCCTACCTGTTGCGCCATTATATTTCAAACCATTTTGTATGGAACAATGATTTTGGCAAAACAAGGTCTTTCCGTGTCGGAGGTCACCTTCATATTCCATGGACCAAAACTGATCTGAGAGCCGGAGTTGAAAACATACAGAACTGCGTCTACTTCAATTCAAGCTCAATGCCCCAGCAACACGGAGGAAGCATTCAGATTTTCTCGGCATCCATAGAGCAAAAACTGAGATTCGGCATTTGGAATTGGAACAATACCGTAACATATCAGGCGTCATCCAACCAGGACATAATGCCGCTACCGGCACTGAGTGTCTATAGCAACATGTTCTTAGGATTCACAGCGTTCCGCGTGCTCCATATGCAGTTAGGGGTAGACTGCGATTATTATACCAAGTATCGTGGATATGACTATCAGCCGGCAACGATGTCTTTCCATGTGCAGGGTGAAAATCCGATATGGGTCGGCAATTTTGCAGTAGCAAACGCATATGTAACGGCAAAGCTATACAAAGTGCGATTCTTCGTGTTGTGGAGCCATGTAAACCAAGGACTATTCGGCAGAAACTATTTTTCATTACCCCACTACCCTATCGACCCGCGTCAGCTACGCTTCGGACTCTCGATTGACTTCGCCAACTAAAAAAAATTAAGGAACTGTTAAAAATAGTAATGCGCCGATGCTCAGCATCGGCGCATTACTTATATAGCCACAAAAGCAATTAAATCGCCTTTATTTTATAACACCAAGCTTATTACCAACCTTGATGAAAGCTGCAATTGCCTTGTCAAGCTGCTCGCGAGTGTGTGCGGCAGAAAGCTGGACACGGATACGGGCTTGATCTTTTGGAACAACCGGATAATAGAAACCTGTGACGTAGATTCCTTCCTTCTGCATTTCAGCTGCAAAATCTTGAGAAAGCTTCGCGTCATAAAGCATCACCGCGCAGATAGCGCTCTGTGTCGGCTTGATATCAAAACCGGCGGCAAGCATCTTGCTGCGGAAATACTCCACATTCTCCATAAGCTGAGTATGCAGGGAATCTGTCTCACCAAGCATCTTGAACATCTCAATACTTGCCCCGACAATCGATGGTGCCACCGAATTTGAGAAAAGATAAGGACGCGAACGCTGACGGAGCATGTCTATAATCTCTTTCTTACCTGTAGTGAAACCACCCATGGCTCCTCCGAACGATTTGCCGAGAGTTCCGGTGAAAACATCAATCTTCCCGTAGCAATTGAATTTCTCCGCCACACCATGACCTGTAGCACCGACAACGCCGGCAGAATGACTCTCATCAACCATCACGAGCGCGTCATATTTCTCCGCGAGTTCACAAATTTTATCCATCGGGGCTACGTTGCCATCCATCGAAAACACGCCATCAGTGGCAATCACCCTGAAACGGCAGTCTTTGGCATCAACAAGGCAACGTTCAAGATCCTCCATATCCGCATTCTTATAGCGGAAACGTTTAGCCTTGCAAAGACGCACACCGTCAATGATAGAAGCATGATTGAGCGAATCCGAAATAATCGCGTCCTCCTCAGTGAAGAGCGGCTCGAAAAGACCACCGTTAGCATCGAAACAAGCTGCATAAAGGATAGTGTCTTCAGTCTTGAAATAATCACTGATAGCCGCCTCAAGCTCTTTATGTAAATCTTGAGTGCCGCAAATGAAACGCACAGACGACATTCCGTAACCACGATTATCCATCGCACGCTTGGCAGCCTCGATTAGGCGACTATTGTCAGCAAGACCAAGATAATTGTTAGCACAGAAGTTGAGCACTTCTCCATTTACATTCTCAACCTCAATATCAGAACTTTGGGGAGTCACTATCACCCTCTCATTCTTATAAAGCCCGGCATCCTTGATGCCTTGAAGCTCTTTCTGCAGATGCTCCTGAAATTTTGTGTACATTTTGATGGTATTTAATTTTTGGTATTATAACTTTCCTCTCCATGTTATCATCGCATTTATACCATAGCTTCTTATCATGGCATAAAACGATAATATTTTTTCCAAAGTTAACGATTATTTATGAAATTTATTTAAATTTGCAAAGAAATCTAACCGTATAACGCATAATACGTCATGAAAAATATACTTATTATTGGAGCGACAGGACAGATTGGTTCAGAACTGACAATGCGCCTGCGCAAAGAGTATCCCAACGGTGATGTTGTAGCCGGATATATTCCCGGGGCAGAACCCAAAGGCGAGCTTGCAGAAAGCGGGCCCGCAATGGTGGTGGATATCACCAATCCCGCCCAGATTGCAGAGGCTGTGGATAAATATAAAATCGACACTATCTACAACCTTGCCGCCCTCCTCTCTGCTGTGGCAGAAGCCAAACCTCAGTTAGCCTGGAAAATCGGTGTGGGAGGACTTTATAACTGTCTGGAGATTTCAAGAGAAAAAGGGTGCGCACTCTTCACCCCGAGCAGTATCGGCTCTTTCGGTCCGGACACTCCCCACACAAAGACTCCGCAGGACACTATTCAGCGTCCGCATACTATCTACGGAGTTACAAAAGTGACCGGAGAAATGCTTTCCGATTATTATGCACGACGATTCGGAGTTGACACCCGTTCAGTCCGGTTCCCGGGACTTATATCATATGTGGCACCTCCCGGAGGCGGCACTACCGACTATGCCGTAGACATTTATTATTCGGCAGTTAAAGGGGAAACATTCAAATGTCCGCTAAAACCGGGCACATTCATGGACATGATGTATATGCCCGATGCATTACGTGCCGCAATTGAAATCATGGAGGCTGACCCTTCAAAACTCGTTCACCGCAATTCCTTCAATATTGCATCAATGAGTTTTGATCCGGAAATAATCTACAATAAAATCCGTGAATATCGTCCGGAATTTAAGATGGTATATGAACTCGACCCGTTGCGTCAGAAAATAGCTGACTCATGGCCCGACAGCCTTGACGACACATGCGCACGAGAGGAATGGGGATGGAAACCGGAGTATGATCTTGACGCCATGACCCGCGACATGCTCATAAACCTTGAGAAAAAACTGAAGCCATAAAACAATCCTATTCCCTTAAGTTAAAATTTATAAAAAACTGAAAACTCTTATGGAGTTTTCAGTTTTTTAATTTAATTTTGCCACCGGTTTTCCATCTTTCTGAAAAATCAGTGCATTAATGGAGCAAAATTCAATATCCAAAGAGTCTTATAAGAAGCTCTTAGACGCAATATTCCCGATTATATTGAAAAATGGCATGAAAGGCACCACAATGGATAAAGTGGCGCAAACACTCGCCATGTCCAAAAGGACTCTATATGAAATTTTCGACAGCAAGGAGGAAATGCTCAAGAAAGTGATTCTTTATTATCACCGCAATCATATTGCCAGTATAACCAAGATTTTCGAAGAATCAACTACTGTGATAGAAGCATTCTATCACATCCTCAAGAACCATCACAAGGTGATGGGGCAAGCTAACCCGGACTTTTTCCGGGACATGGATTCAGATTATGCCAAACTGCGCAGAGTATATGACCGTCATTCGGATTCTTGGCAGGATAATTTGCTAAGAGCCATTGACAAAGGAGTCAGCCAAGGAGTTTTCAGCGCAGATCTGAACTATCCTATTTTATTGAAAATGTTCCGCATACAAATGGAATCATTGAAACGCATGGAAGAGTTTCTTCCCGAAGATGTGACATTACCGGAAGCATTCGACATAGTCAGTATGAGTTTTCTCCGGAGCATCGCCTCCCAAGAAGGAATGACAATACTTGAGAATGTACGTAAGGAAGATCTCAAAACAGAATCGAAATAAATCTTATTATAAATAATATGGCTCTAAAAAAATCAATTTTAGCGACGCTATCGTTCCTATTGCCAATTACAGCCTTCGCCCAATCTTCGGCAACAGACACGCTGAAATTATCGCGGGAACAATGCGTAGCCATCGCTTTGCAAGACAACCCTACGATACGGGTGGCGGATCTTGAAGTCAAACGGGTGGATTATTCAAAGAAAGAGGTCATAGCAAACCTTTTCCCCACTATCGACTTTTCGGGTGCATACCAACGCTCAATCGAACTGCAAACCCTGAATATGAACATGGGAGGGGAGTCCACAAAAATCAAGATGGGATCCGACAACATGTGGAATTTCGGTTTCTCGGCCGCACTTCCCATAGTGAATGCAGCTTTGTGGAAATCAATCCAGATTTCAGACACTCAGATACTGTCTACACTTGAATCGGCAAGAGCATCACGACTCGACATGGTTAACAATGTCAACAAATCTTATTACAGCCTTCTCCTTGCAATTGCTTCACGCGATGTAATAAGACAGAATTATGAAATAGCCAAAATAAATGCCGATATATACAAGAAACAGTTTGAACAGGGAACAGCCTCCGAATATGATGTTCTAAGAAGCTCTGTGCAGGTAACCAATATAGAGCCGGAACTTCTGCAGGCAGATATTTCTGTAAGACAATGCCAATTGCAGCTAAAAGTGCTGATGGGCATGGACTCTGCTATCGAACTTATGCCCGACATCACGCTTAAACAGATGCAAAGCGACATGTTCGGCTACACGGCAGCACTGAACCGATCACTTGCTAACAATACTTCCCTAAGGTCTCTCGATATCCAGACCGACATGGCACGTCAGAATGTCACACTAAAAAAATTCGCGTGGATTCCAACCCTTGCGGCAACATATAATATTAACTGGAATGCACTCAGCAACGGCAATGCCTTGAAGAATCAGGATTTCAATCCATATTCCACTGTTGGAGTAGCCCTTCAAATACCTATTTTCTCGGGTGGATCAAAGTATTATGGAGTGAAACAAGCGCAAGTACAGCTAAAAGAGATGGACCTCCAACGCGAGAACCTGGTCAATTCTCTCAATATGCAAGTTGACCTCGCTATCGATAATATCAATAAGCAGGTAAAACAGATTGCAGCAAGCGAAGATGGAATGCGCCAAGCTGCAAAAGCCTACGAGATAATGCAGAAAAGTTTTGAGATAGGCGCAGCTACATACCTCGACCTCAGAGACAGCGAACTCGCCAACACGTCTGCACAACTTTCTTATCTCCAAAGCATTTACAACTACCTCATCTCTACAAGCGAGCTTGACCTGCTGCTTGGCAGGGATGAAGCATTAACCACCTCTATATCTTCACGCTAACATATCATCATCATGAATAAAATATTTCTTACTTCCGCCGCTTTCGCCCTGATGACTCTCGGAGCTTGTTCTGGCGGAGACAAAACTGAACAAGAGTCTAAAAAAGAAGAGATTCCCGTGGTGAAGACCATGCTGGTCAACGACCGAGAAGTAAATCAGATAGGCAACTACACTGCCACTGTTGAACCGGAACTGATCAATAATATCTCTTCCGCATCACCCAACCGCATCAAACAGATCCAGGTGGATGAAGGTATGAATGTTTCTGCCGGTCAGCGGCTTGTGGTGATGGATGACGTGAACACTACAAGTTATGAACTGCAAGTGGACAATGCCAAGGCAAATCTGAAAAACATAGAAGTGAACTATAACAGGGCACTTGAGCTTTTCAAGATAGGCGGAGGCACAAAACAGCAAGTTGACCAGATGGAAATTCAGCTTGTGAATGCAAAAAACACACTCGCATCTGCCGAAAGGACTCTGCGTAATGTGCGTGAAAACACAATCCTTACATCTCCGATTTCCGGGGTTGTAACCGCACGTAATTATGATCCGGGAGATATGACCGGCTCGCTTCCTATTCTTACAATAGCACGCACCCAACCGGTAAAGATAGTGATTAACATTTCCGAAAGCGAACTTTCAAAAGTAAAACGCGGAATGCCGGCGATCGTAACATTCGACACATATGGAGACGAAATATTCAACGGAACCGTAACCCTCGTAGCCCCTACCGTAGATCAGGCTTCCAGAACTTTCGGAGCCGAGATCACATTGCCGAACTCTGACAACCGCATACTCCCGGGAATGTTCGGACGCGTGGAACTGAGTCTCGGAACAGCACGCCGTGTTGTGGTACCCGATAAGGCAGTGGTAAAACAACCCGGTTCAGGCAACCATTACGTGTATGTTTACAATCCTGACGGCACCGTAAGCTACAATAAGGTGGAACTCGGACAGCGTCTCGGCGATTCTTATGAGCTTATAAGCGGTGTAGAACCCGGATCGACAGTCGTAGTTTCCGGTCAGACTCGCCTCGCCAACGGCATAAAAGTAAAAGTAGCCAAATAAGAGCTAATCTCTGAAAACTGAAAACTGAAAACCAATGTCATTATATAGTTCAGCAGTAAAAAGACCGGTAATGACGACGCTATGTTTCGTCACAGTCATTATCCTCGGTCTCTTCTCTCTGGCAAAGCTCCCTATTGACCTTTATCCGGACATCGATACAAATTCTATCATGGTAATCACCATGTATCCGGGAGCTTCAGCCAAAGATATAGAGCAAAATGTCACCAAACCGCTTGAGAATACTCTAAACTCTGTGGAGCATCTGAAGCATATATCTTCCACTTCAAGAGAGAATACATCCGTTATCACTCTTGAATTCGAATATGGTTACGACATTGATGTGTTAACCAACGATGTGCGCGACAAACTCGATATGGTGAAATCGCAACTTCCCGATGATTCGGAAAATCCGATAATCTTCAAGTTCTCCACCGACATGATTCCAATCTGTCTCCTGTCGGTTCAGGCAAACGAGAGCATGGCTGGTCTTTACAAGATCCTTGACGATAATGTCGCCAACCCTCTCGCACGTGTGGACGGAGTAGGATCCGTATCAATCTCCGGCGCACCCAAGCGTGAGATACATGTATATGTAGATCCCAACAGACTTGAGGCATATAACCTTTCCGTAGAGCAGATCGCATCCGTAATCGGAGCGGAAAACCGCAATGTGCCCGGTGGATCGTTCGATATCGGTTCGAACACATATGCACTCCGTGTGCAAGGTGAGTTTGAGGAAACTTCGCAGATGGAGCATATTCCCGTAGGTAGCTTCCAAGGGAAAATGGTATACCTGAGCGATGTCGCAAAAATCGTTGACAGTCTTGAGGAGCGCACCCAACGCACATACAATGACGGTAAAGAGGGAGCGATGATCATCATTCAGAAACAGAGTGGTGCCAACTCTGTGGAGATTTCAAACAAAGTGATGAAAATGCTCCCGTCGTTAGAGAAAAACCTCCCGTCTGACGTAAAGATCGGAGTGATAGTCGACACTTCCGACAATATCCGCAACACTATCGCAGCTCTTGTGGAGACGGTGATGTATGCGCTCATCTTCGTTATGATCGTAGTGTTCGTGTTCTTAGGACGTTGGCGCGCCACAATGATTATCGTCATAACCATTCCGGTGTCACTCATCGCGTCGTTCATCTATCTTTTTGCAACAGGCAACACACTGAACATCGTATCACTCTCTGCCCTTTCCATATCTATCGGTATGGTGGTAGACGATGCCATTGTGGTGCTTGAGAACGTAACCACACACATTGAAAGAGGTGCAGACCCGAAACAGGCTGCCGTGCATGGCACCAACGAGGTGGCAATCTCGGTAATTGCATCAACCCTTACACTCATAGCAGTATTCTTCCCGCTCACACTTGTTACCGGCATGACAGGAGTGCTCTTCCGTCAGCTTGGATGGATGGTGACAATCATGATGATCATATCCACAACCTGTGCCCTTTCCCTCACTCCTATGCTCTGCAGCCAATGGCTCAGGCTCAAAGGTAAAGCGACTGACGGTAACAAGAAAAACTGGTATTCACATATCGAACGTGCCTTAGACAAATTCGATGACGGTTACACAGCGTTACTCCGTAAAGTTGTAAGCCACCGCACCATAACAATCATAATATGTCTCGGAACTTTCGTAGGCTCCATATTCCTTATGAAATTCGTAGGCACCGAGTTCTTCCCGACACAGGATGACGGACGTTTAGGAGTAAATCTTGAGTTGCCGATCGGTGCCCGCGTAGAAGAAGCACAGGAAGTTACCGGAAGGCTCGATTCTCTATGGCGTGCCAAATATCCGGAAATAACGGTAATGAACTATACTGTCGGACCGGCAAGTTCTGACAACACGTTTGCATCACTCTCCGACAACGGTGCGCACATCATATCAATGAACATACGTCTCCTTGATCCGGGAGACCGTAAGCGCGGCATTCGTGAAATAGCTGAGGAAATGCGTAAAGACCTTACACGAGATTTTCCTGAGTTTAAGAAAGCACAGGTTAACATCGGTGGCGGTCGCGGACAAGGAATGGGTGGACAGAGCACCGTAGATTTCGAAATCTATGGTTATGATTTCGACGAAACCGACCGCGTTGCTGCGGAATTGAAACAGATTCTCGAAGGAATCAACGGCACTGCCGACGTCACTATATCACGCTCCGACTATCAGCCGGAGTATCAAGTGGATTTTGACCGTGAAAAGCTGTCCATGTATGGCATAAGCTTACAGACAGCAGCCTACTATCTTCGAAACCGCATCAATGGCTCCACGGCATCGCAATTCCGCGAAGACGGTGAGGAATATGACATAAAGGTAATGTATGCACCTGAACACCGCACAAGCATCGAGGATATTGAAAACATTCTGATATATTCGAACGAAGGGAAAGGAATCAGGCTCAAGGAACTCGGAACGGTCGTGGAACGCTTCACGCCTCCTACAATCGAGCGTAAAGACCGTGAGCGTATAATAACCGTTTCTGCAGTTGTTGACGGAGTCCCGATGAGTCAGGTAGTGACAGCAGCTGAAGCTGAGATGGCAAACATTGACCTTCCATCAGGAATCACGGTTCAGATTGCAGGTAGTTATGAAGACCAGCAAGATTCTTTCGGAGATCTCCTTATGCTCGGAATCCTGATCATAATTCTCGTCTATATCGTAATGGCGGCGCAGTTCGAATCACTCACCTACCCGGGCATAATCATGACCTCACTTCTGTTCGCCTTCTCCGGAGTGTTCCTCATTCTTTGGCTCACCGGACACACGCTTAACGTCATGTCGATGATCGGTGCGATCATGCTTATCGGTATTGTTGTGAAAAACGGTATCGTGCTCATTGACTATATCACGCTTAACCGCGAACGAGGAATGTCGATACGTCGTGCCGTGATCGACGGAGGACGCTCACGTCTCCGTCCCGTGGTCATGACCACTCTGACCACAATCCTCGGTATGGTCCCGATGGCTGTAGGCACAGGACAAGGAGCCGAGATGTGGCGACCGATGGGAACCGCCGTGATCGGAGGTCTTACATTCTCTACTATCTTGACCCTCCTTTTTGTTCCTGTATTATATTGCGTATTCGCCGGCAACGGCGTGAAACGCACCCGCAGAAAATTACGTAAGAAATAGTGTCAGGCTTTAGGTGTTAGGCTTTAGGCATTAGACATTAGCTCTATATATCTAAAGCCTAAAACCTAAAGCCTAAAGCCTAAAACCTAAAAAATGAAAGCAATATTCATATCATATGACCAGGCACATCACGAAGCAATAATAGATGTGCTTACACGCACTTCCTGCCGTGGATTCACAGCATTCGGAGAGGTGCAAGGGCGCGGAAGCCACACCGGTGACCCGCATTATGGCTCACACGCATGGCCTTCGCTGGCGTCTGCCATCCTGACATTTGTAGAAGACGACCGCGTTGAGCCGGTGCTCAAACGTCTTAAAGAACTTGATTACAACAAACCGCTACTTGGCTTAAGAGCCTTCGTTTGGGACACGATAGCCACTATATAAGTCAATCACGGATATAAATTAAACGTCGGTAGCGATCGCTACCGACGTTTAATTTATATCCATATACTATGGTCCCGCCTATGTTCAGCACTACTTTCTTAAAGGTCTTTTCACTCGCCCTTTGACAAACAGTAGGAAAGCCTTTCTGTTTGCATTGGAACGCACCCTCACAACTTTCCGGAAGTTTCCGGGACTCCGGTGCCAACTATTGAAACTGACTGTCATAAGCGATGAATCTCCGGGAGCAATAGGATCCTTGACATACTCAGTGGCAGTGCACCCGCAATCCGTGAAAACCTGTGTTATCAAGAGAGGCTCGTCTCCGTCATTGTGGATCCATACCTCCCCCTTCTTAATAGTATCCACAGGGATGGCTCCAAGATCCACCTCCTGACTTCCAAACCTCAGCAATGGACCATTTACCGATACTGCAATAAAGGTCAACGCCGAACACACAATATTAATCCCCATTATCATTTTCTGATCATTATTTTCTTGGCAATACGATTCACACCATCTATAGCGTTAAGCACATATACGCCCTTGTCAAGAGTGAATGTAAACTCATTACCACAATTATGTTCCGATAGAATCTTGGTGCCAAGCATATCGTGAACATTAATGGAGAGATCACCTTCAAGTCCTGTAAATACAGTCACATCTTGTCCTTTTACCAAGATCCTGATACCATCGGCTATCTCTTCCTCCGTGCTCTCCTTCATCAGATAAAGACGTCCTGAGATTGCACCCGATACCGTATATTCCATTCCTTCGTGAATATCTGCATACTCACCGGTGAGTGAATCATAAAGCTTGAATCCATCAGCAACAGCAGCGCCTTCGAAAAGCAATGTCGTAGTTTCTTCATCCGAGGATATCAATCCTATTTCCGTGCCATCCAATGAATCCGTAGAATTTACTGAAAGAGCCTTATTCTCACCTATCGTATATACTGACACAGGAATGCCAAGGTCAGAATTGTCAATCATCACGGCATCTTCATTTGCATCATACCCGGCTTTAGCAGATGAAGAGACATTCAGGAAAGCCCTTGAAATTTCAACACCATCGCGCATTGCCGCTACAGACAAGCATGTTGTCACGGTATCCACTGCCCTTGTTGATTCACGCAAAGGAGATTCAGCAAACGGAGACAGACATGACATGGTTTCATCATATTTGAGCGACAAAGCAATATCACCGTCACCTAAGGAAACTGCAGCATTATCCAAAGCCTCGACAAAAAATCCCTGAAGCGGAGCTACAACCCCGGAAGCTGAGCCTATGAATCCACCTGATGCTTCATCAAAAACAGCCATTTTCTGCGAATCTTCCGTAAGAATCCAATATTTAGGACTCACCTTATCCTCATTAGCTTTCAGGAAAAGCTCCATGTCAAGATGCGACATAAAAGGATTACCCACAAGAAAATAAGAATTGTCACCCCTACTCACCGCAGAAATCGTGCCTGCGGCATCATTCAAACGGAAATGACTTGTCGGATCCCTCGATATATCCGTGCGGTTTCCAACCTGCAATCCGTCATGACTGTAATAATCAAAAGAAGTATCAGATTTGGGAAGTCTGAATATAACATTTTCCCCATCGTGATTCCCCATTGCCGAAACATCTGTCTTTATTGAGAAACCGGTGCCAAGCCCATAAACTTCAGCCACGTCATTGTAAACATGCGACCAATTTGCTTTCACGGCAACATTTCTTGACTGTCCATCTTTAATCTCATAGACCGTAGCTTTGCTCTTGTTCCAGCCACGCTGGAAAACAGCCGGAGAAAAACGATTATTGATATCAACAGAATATGATATGTCATTAAAAAGTTCCGTTTCCTGACGTGCATTATCCGAGGGGAGATACATGTCTCCCGCATAAACAGATTTCAAAGGAAGCCCAAGCGTGTACCATCTCCCTGGCTTATTCTCCACATCCACCCAAGCTTTACCATATATCAGGTTGCCCTGTCCTAAAAGTTCTGAACGCGGCATAAAATGAATTTCCGAACATGTATTGGCATACCAAGGTCGGCAATCAATTCCCGTTGCCGTTGCAGAATAAGCCGCCATATCAAACTGAATCATATCAGAGGCTTCACCTGCCGGTGAAGACCCATCAGTAGCTACCGATGGATTTTCTGTCCATAACACGGAATTGGATCCATCAGGATTAATGATACCTGAATAGAGAGAGGTAAGATCTGTCGCTACAGAGGAAAAAGTTTCCGGAAACTTTTCTCCATCAGGAATAATCACTTTTGTGAAATCAAGTGGCGCGTAACTGAAATTCCTGTCATTCCTTCCTTGTCCCACTCCGTCAGTTACATATTCCGCCATTTCCACTTTTCGGGATTCCGACTTAATTAAAAGATCGTCATAATTAACACGGCACCAATTATTATCATTGTTCCAGTTCCGGTTTGTTTCAGAAGCGGCACCGGTCCATTTCTGATAGGCAGGAACCACCTTAACTGTAAATACATCCTGTCCCTCACACACAACCGGCTTAGACTCGTTTTCATCATTATCCGAATCAGGATCATTATCCGAATCAGGATCTTTGTCAGAATCCTCCTCTGCACTCACATTCTCTTCAAACATGAAACGCATACGGTAATAATACCCTTCTTTAAAACGGAAATCATCATAAAAAACCGCATTAAAGGCATTTCCGGAAATTTCACCGGAGATATTTGCCGTCAACCCTACGAGCTCACCCACAGCCATCAATGCCCCAATATCCTCACCCGAATCCTCAAGCGTCCCAAGATCTTTATACTGAGGGTCATTCGTCTCCACAAGATAAAGCAAGCGATCCGCTCCTTCAGTCATCATACGCAATGACGTCACCTCCTTGGAAGTTGCATCAACCTTCCTGACTGGAATATTCAACTTGTCGGAATGATCCTTGAGTTCTATATGCGATGAAGCACTCACCTTCTTCAATTGTGCCAATCCTATTCTAAGCGGCACATCAGAGATCGCTTCAGGATAAGTTATTCCTCCCCGTAGACCATGATAAAGTTCCGGAGCCTTATTGCGCACTCTCATCTTCACTTCAGTCGGCTGCGCACAAATAAGAGTATTCCCCTCTGCTGCCGTAATCGGGAGCGCCAGCACATAACAATCTTTATATTCCTCACCCGGTGTCAATTTCACAGGATCGAACACATAAGATGATTTGTAAAGCGTAAGCAAAGGCGCTTTTTTCCCTTTCGGAATATTGGTAGACATCTCAAGCACATAATCCCGCATCTCTTTGGTAAATCCTAAATCAGGAACAGAATCAACATTCGCGGTTTCTGAATCAGGATATGAATTACGGAACATGGCAATAGCCTTGTCTAAGCTAAGGTCTCCCTTCTTCTGTGCCATATATTCGGAATTGGTTCCATCAAACCAATCAAGATAGGCATTCTTTTCGATTTCCGTAAGTTCACCGTCCTTTATTCCGTAAATATTCACCTGCACCACGGGCGACTGGTTTTCACAACACGTTATATTGTCAAGGTCACTGCGCAACTCACCGTCAATCTTTATCACACTTGACGGTTTAACCCTGAACACGCACATCTTGGCACACTCGTTATTTATATCAAATTCCGTCCAGCCGGGAGATGTCACTTCCGCTATTTCATCTACGGGAGTATAAATGGATATATAATACTCCTTGCCGGAAGAAAGAGTGTCATCATTGGGCACCGTGTTAAAGGCAATGATTCGGTCTCCGTCATCTCCTGTCTCTTTCGATGCCACTTCCTTCACCTGCTCTTCATCATAATCCGGGTTGGATGCAAAATGCGTAGAGAAGCTTATCTTTCCGAATGTCTGATCATCATCACCTTGACCTCTATACTGATATCTCAACACTGCGTCTTCGTAAGCTTTCATTCCGGGATTCATATCTCCATCCTCAGCATATTCCGCATATTTAGAATCAAATTTACGTTTATCTATAATCGTATAATAAAGATTCACAGTCTTAGAACTGTCTTTGTCAGGAGCTTCAATTTCTCCGATTGTCTGAAGGAGAACGTCAAAAGGACTTTCAATCTTTACCCTTGTTGATTTTATATCCTTATCGCAAACCGGCGTCAATTGAGTTCCATAAACCATTGGTTGCGCTATGTATACCCTTATATTGTCGATCGCATAATCCGCACCACCCGAATTTCGGCAATTGTTATCAAGTTCCAGTTCATAATGATCGATCATATCCGTTGTTATCCCCGTTTCAGAATAATTAGGCACAAAAGAATAATAGATATTCATCCATTGCCCCCTCTTATCTTTTGTTCCTTCCGGAGGCCAAGCCTCTCCATAGAAGTCATCATCTTCATTTCTCGGACGATCTACGTATCCGCTCACGAAAGAATGTAGAGGCACCCTGTCTCCGGAATTTTTAAGTACGGCAACAAAATTAAACGTCAGGTTAGCAGTCTCTCTGTCAGCCGAGAACTCCGCTACCCATGCAGAAACGTGGATAGTGCTACCAAGACACAAGTGATCAATATTAAGACGCGCCATGACACCAGGATCTTCCGCAGCGTTAACGTAATAGAAATATCCCCGACGCGGAGTCGTGCCCTCACGTCTTGTCTTATAGAAAAGACGGTCATAAAGACCGGAACCCTCTCCATAATTATCATTGAATTTAGATGCTGCATCTTTATATGGAGTCAATTCGCTATGGCTTGCAATCATGTACATTCCATAATCGAACCTTGTGTCATATCCGAATGTATAAGTAGACTTATCCCAGGCAACAGGAAGACGATACATATATTTCATGCCACTTCCTTTTAAATAATCGGCAGGATTAGCAACACTCTCCGGTGATTCCAACGCCACATATTCATCAAAGTCAACTTTACTCTTCGGAGCGCCGTAATTAGATTCAAGTTCCGTGTCACGGGCATGTTTATATTTATTGTCATCCGCATAAAGTTCAGCTTCTGTCACCATTGATGCCGCAGTCTCGGGAAGGAACGTCACCTGCATCTCCATAACTACAAGATCTTCGTTACTTCCGATAATCTTGATTGGATTTCCGTTGATGTCGTTTCCAAGTATCTGAACCAGATATCGCCCTTCTACAGGACGGTCGCATTTAAGCATCCTGTAATACTTTCCACCGCCGCCGCATATCTGATATTCCACTCCGTCTATCCATCTTGAACCTTGACCATCAAAGCTCTCTCCTGCATAGAACCCTATAACATTATTATCAAGTACCTGACGCGTAGCGGCATCAAGCACACGGATCCTCATCGTGCAGACACGACGATAATCCGAATCCGAAATTTTATAATAATATTTCGAACGCGTAGTTCCAGATGCAGGAACCGGTGAATCAAAACGTATCTGGAAAGGCACTCCTGCCCTTGCCGAAACATGCCGCATATTTTTACGTATGTACTCTTGATTTTTCTCAGGGCTACCTGAAAACTCTTCCGCAAAACTTTTTCCGTCCCGAATTTTGAATATATGACGGAAATGGATCACCGGTTCATAAATCGTCTTCGACACATCGTCAATATTACCCAAAGAGAATGACTGACTGAAATCTGCGGCAATAACATATTCCTGCGGCAAAGACTGCATTACACCATCTTCAGCATATGGATCTCGAGGATAGAAGAAAGTTCCTACCGTTCCCCAATAACGGTCTTCGGCACGGACAGTAGATGCTGTTCCTGATGGAACAGCATGGTCATCACCTGCTTGCCATCCTTTACCGAGTATTGCAATAAAGTCAGATCCATTCATATCTGCAGGTGGAGCAGGCAATCCATTGCCACGATTAGTATCGTAACAATTATCAAGCTCCACCTTGCCGTATTCTTTTCCATCTCTACAGAAACTGTATTCACCCTCCACTCCTGTCAGCTCTTTAACACAACTGTAGCTATTGGCAACCGTGGCATGATTACCGACAAAACCGGATATGGCTGCGGATTCCACCTGACCTTTAATTATTCCGTCTACGAGACAGTCACTTATATGCAAATGAATTTTATCCGCTGCCCAATTAGCTCCCAATATTCCTCCGGCGTTCATCCAGTTAACCCGGATTTCACCACTCATACGTAATCCTCGTAACCATACGTTTCCGGCAAGTCCATCCTCTTTTGACACCCCGACCATGCCGGTGTAATTATTCCCGTATATATAACATGAGGGATCAAGTTCCAAATTACATATCACACAACCGCCTGCAACCCATGCAAACATTCCGACCACGTCGACGCCTCCGTTCTCTATCTTCAGGTTGCTTATCTTGTGACCCTGCCCGTCAAAAACTCCACGATACGGATTACTCTCCGTTCCGACCATAGATACGGTCTTGCCAGAAAAATCGAGATCTGCTGTCAAACGGACTTTAAGATCCGTTTCCCCTCCATTAACACGTCTTTCAAAATCCAGATATTGCTCCACATCAGATATTTCAATATATCCGGACTCATCAGACCTTGTCACCCATGACCCTCCAAGAAAACCGATGTTATCTGTCTTGTTGATTCCTTCAGGGTTTATTAAAAAATCAAGCAGATCAACATTCTCGACCGGATTTCCGTCTCCGTCTCTGGTTTCATGTATGATCCGTCCCCCTGTGGTGTAATCATACCAATGAGAAAAGTTCTCTTTATAATTGCCTGTAAGCGACATTGCATAATATGGATACAATGCTATCGCATCTCCCGGAACAGCATATAACACATGTTCCGTTACATGTGTCGGTTGCCTTTTTTGCCCCGGACCTATATAATTGTCTTCCACCGAAGTCAATAAGGAGAACTTAGGGAGCGAGATCCCTTTGGATTCAAGGATTTCCTTGTCTTTCGACCATACACCATCCTGCCATGAACCCCAATCAAGCCATTCCGGAAGATCTTTTGCACGCCTGTCAACGGCATCCAGTGGGAAATAATCAAACTTGTGATTTAACGGATCAAGCAATCCAAGTGTATTAACAAACGTATAATCCTTATAATTATAGCTATAATCAGAAGCTAAATGCAACCGATCTACAAGAAATCCCGGCTCATATTCCTCGTTTCTGCCTATCTTATAAATCTGGAACTCTGCCATTCCCATATAACGATGACCGTTGGAATCATGTTGACGGGCATTGTTGGCAGTGATGGTGAACCTCAAGTGTGTATATTGTGCCGACCCGGACTTTGGACGTATTCTGGAAGAATACTCACTCGTGTGAATCCCCCGGTATAAGAAATAAATATGACAGAACGGTTCCCAATTAATTCCATCTGCACTCCCTTCTACCAGAAATGTAGTAGGATGTCCTTCGGCAGAACCGGATGTATGCTTCCCGCAACGTTGTGTGAAAACTATAATATCTTCGTCTGCTCCGAGAACCAATGGCGCGTTCAGTCTGACCTCTATCCAACAATCCTCCGTCAATTCTTCCTGAAGAGTATGATAAGATGTAGCGGGATTTCCATCAATTAGGTTTGCAACCGAGTTTCCCGCCTCAAACGACTGCTGGTTAGCGGAAAGTTGAGATGCATCAGTTATCAGTGCTACCCTCGCATGAAGAGTATAAGAACAACATATGTTAAGCGCGACAAGAACAGCAAAAACCGTTCTCTGTATTCTTCCATATCCCATTTGCGTGCAGATTATTTCCGTATGATATAAACTTTTCTTTTATAAACCCTTTTCACTCCTCCTTCAAGACTCACCTCAATAGTGAGGGATACTTCCGCAGTCCCTTTGGTAACTTCCGAAGACAACACCCCGGTAACCTCTCCTGAAACCTCAGCGACCGGTTCACGCTCAAAGATATGGGCAGGATCTGAAATCCCAATCACCTTGACTTTAATCTTGTCTTTTGAAAGTTCCGTCCCAGTAATTATATTCGTGAAGCGCGGTTCAATCTCGAATCCTCCCGAACTTCCGAAAGTTATATAATGTTCTTCCGGCTTTGACTCTATCTCGACCGCGGGATAACCACCTATCGGAGGATAAAAACGAACACTAAGTTCAAATTTCAGTTCTGCAAAAAGCACAGGAATCTGAATATAGTCATTCCTGTTGATATAGCACAGCTCATCAGTGAGGGCATACAATTGCTCTTCCTCCTTGCCATCCCTTTTTACTTTTAAAGAAAAGTTGAAATGTTTCGTAGGATGAGATTCGGCAACGGATTCCCTAACATAAAACTTGTCTCTCACAGGAGTTGACGTGCCATCCGGCACATGCAATCCGGATTTGCCAAAGGCACAAGTAATTGTTTCAACCCCACATCCCTCAGCAATTACAGGGGGCTTCGCCGGATTGAAATTCGGTAACAATGGAACAGCCCCCGCATTAAGGGGAGTGAAATTGACAGAAAGCACATTTATGTCCGATTCGGACTCATTCATAAAACAGAACTCCACTTTTGCAAGCATTCTCACCACCTCGATAGCAAACGGCTCATTGACCCTTCCGGTCACTGTCACCTCCCTGCTGCCACTCATCGGTATCGGTTTATCCTTATCGGGATTATTCTCCATAACCTTCCACATTGCCGATTCCAAATTCTCGGGAAGACCGGAGCCAACCTCGAAGCTCAAGCCTGTCTTTTCTTCCAATTCTTCAGGAGTTATGTTGGCAAATGCATATACCAGATATGTATCAACAGGCAAATCGACTTCCACGGATTCTTTCTCAACCGGATCCGTGTGTTGGTCAGGACGCGTAACCACAGCATATATGCTCTTGTCCGTTTTTCTGGCAAACACCATCCACCATGTATTGATCAGCTCATTACCGGAATCAGCTTCGGGCTTAAGAAGTCCCGGATCAATGGGCTGATCAGAATCTTCAGTTGAAATCACAAAAGTGTTCTTCACTGGAAGAGACAATCTATCGGGACCATCCTCCTTGCAGGAAACTAAAAACATTAGAAAAGCACATACTGCCAAAGTACCTATATGCTTAATTTTATCATATCGATTAAACATGGACATCCTTTCTGATCAAAGAACTACATTATTATTGTCGGCTGTCTCCGAAAATTCCATTTCCTTACGAATATACGAGTACGTATGTTTAGCGGTTCCCTTATATCCGGAAGAGGAGAGCCGATTCCTGTGAACGAAACCCCTACACGATATATGTTGTTGCGTACTATCCCATATTCCATTGGGAATGATTCATAAGCCTCGTCATCCCTTTCAATATTGGCATGACGCAACCAAAGGTTATAATAACATACGCCATCCTTATATTCCGAAATCACAGCAATATCATCAGGGTGAAGGATAGCATATCGCTCAGCCGTTTCCTTGCTGTTGAAATACAAGTTAGTATGAGACATTTCGGAAGAAGTAGGACTGTAGCGCCAAAAGGATGTGCCCTTAACATATGACTCATCTACATTTCCATCCATATCCTTAAGAACTTTGGACGGAACGAATATCCCCCTTATGACAAGACCTGTAATAAATCGCGAATCGTGAAGAGACATATGCTGCGTATTCTCATTCACATATGCCAAAGTCATTGTTTTATCAAATCCGTCGGAACAATCTGTCACAAGCCCCGAAACTGACAACCAGTTACCTATATGAGAGGCTTCGGTAAAGATTGCATCCGGATTGTTTCTAATGTATTCGGCAGATGTATTGCCATACCAAGAAGATAGATCGGCACCGGTAGCAGTCGACTTTGAAAGAGTATTGGGTTCAACCACATAGTTAATGGGTATTTTCTTCAGTTCATCAGTAAGTTCGTCACCACAGACAACAAGGCTCTCCATGTCATCCACACCTGTTGTGACATGTTTTAAAAGCGAAGTCCCATCTTTCATGGAATTTACAGGAAGAACATGAGATACATACAATACGCCATGATCTCCTGCCGCAGTTCCGGAAGTTACGTTATAACATAATTCACCTTTATCTGTATCTGTTCCCTCGATATTTATTCCGTCAAACATGAGATCTATCCTTGCCGCTACCCTCTCCACTTCTGCCATCATGTAAAACGGATCCTCCCGCGTCCCTTCAATAGGACGATTAAGAGCGTCAAAAAAGTTTATCCGTCCGTCATAAGGAGACTCGCCGGAGGCGGTTGCCATTGTGAACCTTGAATAATCCTTCACCGATGCAGAAGCTCGCCATGGCGCCGTCACGATAGATTTACGAAGTTCTCCAAGAGTCTTGGAGGCAGAAGGATCTCCTGTGAAGTTCGCCACCACGATAGCCCTATGACCGTCTTTCATGCCATACTGAGGAACCCTTACAACATGCGATACCGTATTGTTTTCCCCGGGAGTCAGAGAAAGACCTTCATACATTTCATAATGAAGCAACGGTGTGTCATCCGGAGCATCAGGTCCTTTTTCATGGTCATAGAAGAAAAGTGCAAGATTTTCTATTTCATTCTCCCGACGCACACCCCCTTCTTCGCCATCTCCCGTCTCACCTCCCGAAGGATTTGACCTCGTGCCGCGAGACACCGACAGATTCAGCATCAAGTACATTCCTCCCTCTTCCGGCTCAGGTGTTTCATCCACTGCGATTGCATCCGAACATCCCGTGGCAACAAAAGCCGCCAAGAGGCAACACATCAATATGTAACTATATTTTTTCAAGATTCTCACAATTCCACATTTTGGAAACGTTTTGACCAACTAAGCACATTGATCACTACATCCATATAAAACCATTTGCCTCCCTTTAAAAGGAAATCGAGACGATAGTCATATTCCCGGTCAAGATATTCTTGTGGAGAATAATTATATATATCATAGTCTATCCTCCCTTCAGCGAGGGTATATGGCAAATTGATAAGTGCAACCTGCTGATTTGTTCGGCGGTTGATGATCTGCAAACGCGCCGATTTATTTATGTCTGCGTTATATGAGATCCTGTTGAACATAAGGTTGTAATGTGCGGTTCGCTGACCGGGTGCGGTCGTATTCCCGTCTATAATAGTTCCTCCGTTTTCAAGACGGGATGTCCAGCTGGCATATGGCGAATACTGGAGTGAATCAGTGCGTATCACCTCATTGTCGTGCGCGAGATGGGCGTTGTCGTCAAGCAGGATAACTTCATAGTCCGTATCATAAATATTATCAGGATCATCGATATCACGAAGTGTTATATTCAGATGCTTGGTGTCACGGATCAAAGATACTGTAGCGTAAGTGGCTCGGGCATCATCAACAGTGACATACTGGTCTTCCAGTGGATATATGGAAAACGGTTTGACAGTACGATGAAGATCCGGAGCAACCCTGCCATCCTGAGGAGCATAGGATGCAACTTTTAATGTATGCCATAACGTGTCAAGGGGCGCTTCCGCATTCACCTGATGCCTGTTTGTTCCGGATATCTGCTCATCATCATGATCAAGAGATATGCGAAGCGACTCCGAATCCGACACCTCCGTGCGCCGGTGTTTTGCTCCATTACATCCAAGCGCCTCATCCCAATCCTTCTGCATGGCGACAGCCTGAAGCCGATAACGACCTGCCGGCAACTCCCCATCCTCGAAATGAACGGCATAGCCATATTTTCTGAGCGGTTCCATGCCGTTTACATGAGAGACGGTTCGTTCTGCAACTTTCTTTCCGGATTCGTCATAGATCGGAAGAGCACACGTCTGAACTCCAGTCACGCGATAGTATCTC
>CASBHZ010000029.1 GCA_949123685.1 uncultured Bacteroidales bacterium
TGTAGACCTGCGGCCTAACATGTCAATACATTAATTTATTCTTACGAGATACTTATTATGAAAAATGTAAGATATATAACATACATTATAAAATGTTTGCTACTAATAAGTATTATCATTTCATGTGCGTTCTCAGTTTTCTATATGGGATTCAATGTTCTTATCGGATTCACGAAAGAATATGAAGGAATATGTGTTATTGTTTTTTCAATAATCTGTATGTCGTATGTAATGATAAGGTGTATTGTAAAACTATTTTTAGAGATAGCATGCCATAAGTTATAAAGGAGTTCAAAATTACTCGTCTTTATGTTTTAAAGTACGGACAGACCTGTAGATATAGAGTTAAGATAGGTTGTGTGAATTAAATTTATTGAATAATTACAATCAATAGTGGTAATGAAACTAATAAACAAAATAGATTCCTTTCAGGATAATAAAACAGTCCGATTGATTTGTGTAATGTTATCAATATTGTTATGTATCATAAGCATTATATCCACTTCGTATTTTGCATTTTTTTCATGGGAACTAATAACTGACCACTATAAATTTGATCATAGTGAATACATATTTTGGATTGTCATTCTGTGTTCATGTCTTATCAATATCTTGTGCGTTATTTACTTGGCAACAGTATTTTTTAATGAATTACTATGTCTGATTAAGAATAAAGGAATACATGGAAATATATGTGAGACAGTGGATAAGACACCCCCTACTTTTGTAACTACTCTTAAAAATTTATTTTTAAGAGTAGTTACAAAAGTATTATTGATAATTCTTTGCGTATATATGATAATGTTTAGTTTCATTAGCAATGTGTTTAATTATATTTTTTTAGGTTCTATTGCACCTATAATATCCGGGATCTTACCTATAGCTGTAACAGTATTAAATATTTATTCAGTAGTATTAATATATAGAAGAGCCATAAGTAAATCCTTTAAACAGTAATGACAGATATACAATGGAATTATATTCTTTAAGATCCAAACGAAAATAAGTGTAATAAAATGGGAAAAGATCGATATAAAACGACTATAAAAATAGTCTTATTTTGTGTTTCTACATTATTATGCATCTACGGCATAACAGGCATGGTATATATGGTTTACGGCTGGCTGAGAGGTGTACCGCTCAGCCGGGTTAACTTGAATTCCGGAGAAGACATAGTATATGTAATCTATATATTTTGTTTTTATTTTAATATACTTTGCTTTCTATTTATTGGTTTTAGATGCATTAAAAAAATTATTTTATTATTACAAAAAAAAGAAGCTGTAGGTAATCGTAATGCAACTCTGCGAAAAAGTGGAAGCCTCTTGAAAAGGAACAAATTTCTACGTAATACAATGTCCATCATGGCTGTGATGGTCTGTACTTGTATGATAATCTTCGACTTATTTAACTGGTTTTTTTATTATGCTTCTTTCACAAGTAAAGACAAATATGCTTTGTTGCCACATTGTTCTTATATTGCCATAATTAGTATTGGGGCAGTATTGTTTTTATGCGTAAAGTTTATTAACAGACTAACAAACAACTGAAAACTGAGAAACAATGCTTTTTAGAGATTTATGAAAGAATTAAAGACAAGAAAATAGGAGGTATATGGTAATGAAAACAAACAAAACTAATTATAT
The DNA here is from genome assembly GCA_949123685.1 of uncultured Bacteroidales bacterium. Next base: position 1,647 of record CASBHZ010000029.1, read on the forward strand.
AAATAAAGTTGCATTTAAACTTAAAACTTTCATAGAGGTAGGATTTTGTTTTACCTCCATAATATATCTTATTAAACTCCTAATTAGAGACATGTCTCTATATTCTGATATTTTAATTATAATCATAACTCTAACAGCGTTGGTCTACCAATTATTTTGGTTATATAAAAAGTTGCAATATGTTGCATATTTTTATCATATCAAATATACTAAAATCGTTAGTATAATTACGTTTGACAAGAAATTAGTGAACAATAAGCTTAATAGCATCCGATCCTCATATCAAAGGTATTCAATATCGTTTATTTACATTATACTAAAATTGATATGTATAGCCGATTATTTCTTGATTACAGTATACCTATTCTTATGTAATGCAAAATCAAGTTGCTGGGATAAAAACTATATAGATCAAATAGCTTGGATTTGTTGCATGATCTTCACGATATATTGCTTTCCATTCTGTATCAGAATGCTTTCAAATAGAATATCAATATTTCTAAAATCAAAGAATTAGGAGTGGTGATTAATACATTAAAATATTATTCTGGCGAGGAGATTCGCTACCGCTATTCAGCAACAGGAACGAAACTGTCAGAGGAGTTCATAGACGCAAAGACCGGGACTCCGGTACAGTTCACCGACTACTGCCCCTACGGCATCCCGCACGCCACGGCTTACAGCCCGGAGGCGAACCGCCGCAAGTTCGGTGGAAAGGAATACACCTCCGAGTTCGGATTCTCCTCATGCGATTTCGGCGCACGCCTATACTCCCCACTGCTCTGCGGATTCGACTCCCCAGACAGTAAAGCCTCCGGGTACACTCACATCTCCCCTTACGCATACTGCGCAGCTGATCCCGTAAACCTGATCGATCCGACCGGGGAGGATATATTTGTGCTCAATTATGGTAACGATCTGTTTCAACATCACATTGCGCTTTTAATTCAAGATGAACAAAATAAGTGGGAATATTATTCGGTAAATGGAAACAACGTTTATGTCTCTGGAATATTCACAGGAGGTCGACCATTTGATGATTTGGGAGTTGGCTCTTGGGACAGTCCGCAAGAATTTCTTAATTCTCAATATAACACTCGTCCAGAAAATGGACAGAATGATAAAAGTGTAAACAATTTTGGTTTCATAGAAGGGTATCTTATAAAATCAACAAGAAGACAAGATAATCTTATCAAAAATGAATTTATACGATTATCGCAAGATACACCATATATATTATTAGAAAACAATTGTGCCACAACTGTACAAAGAGCTTTGGTTGCAGGGAATATTCCAATTTCTACTCATCAATATAAAATGATAAAGATTCCATCCAACAAATATATTGGAGAAGATGGATATATGATAAAACAATTGAATATTACTATTTTTCCACGAAAAGCATTTGAATCAATAATTGAAGCTAATCCCGAAGGAAAACTTATAAAAAGAAAATAATTTTCAATTTTGTAACATTATTAGAAATAATTTATAATTTCATAATATTTTAGATATGGAAAATTTCTGTGAAATGGAATTATCACGTGAAAATATCTTAACAAGATTACGTGTATTAAGAAGGGCAAACAGAATATACGGATTTAAACGATTAATGACAAATGCTTTCAAATTAAATACCTATGGTGCATACTACGTAACAGTCATATTGTTCACGTTTATAATAAATTATGCATTGGCACACATGTCTGGACAAACAGCAATATTGAATTATATATTCCTTGTAATCTTATATATAGGGTATTGTCTCGTCAATCACTGCCTGCTTAATAAACATTTACCGTTAATAAAAGCCATTATGGCAGAAACTGTATTGGCCATGGTCATTATTGCAATACTGTTGGATATCACTATCCACAATAAACTCGAGTCTATTTGCAATAAGTACTGGGAATTCATTGTGATGACAATTGACTGACATTAAGAGTGTGAACACCAAAATTGAAATAGACATGAATAACATAAATAATAAGATCATAAAACCACGCATGAACGCTCAGCATGTCTGTGCTTACGGCACGTCTTTCATTGTGCTGTTTGTAATTGTCCTGGTATACACTGTAAGTTTGTTCAATAATGATTTCGATCATTTGTTCTTTTTCCTGCTGCTGTGGCCGAGTATACTCTTAAACATTGTCACATACACTATTCTAAACCATATTGTATTAAGAAAATGGTTGAAAAGATCCAGTGCCGTATTTCTTGAAGTACTTCTTCTTATTGTTTTATTGTCTTTGGTCATTCACTTCGTTCCATCATAGTAAACACTCAAGCTGTATAAACCTAAATTCCGAGGACGTTTAAAATAATGGGGCATAAAATCATGGACGAAAGTTTTAATACTCATACACTCCTTAGTCTCTTTCATATTCAATATAATCGTACTGCCTAAACCTCTTTCAACGGTGCGCGACATTTCTATTTAGCTCTGTTTTCGTAGATTCCATTTGCAGGAGTCTACCCTTTTCGGTTACTTTGGTTTCGCAAAAAATCAAAAACAACCGATGCGCAAAAATAGTCATTTTAGCGGACAGCCACTCTATGGTCAGGTTATAAAATTGCTTGACAAGTCAAAAATTCTCGCTTATAGCCGTGATAACGGAGGTGAGAGGTACACCAAACGCTTCAACTGCTGGATTCATCTGGTTGATTTGAGGCCGTATACCGTGATTTATATGCCTCTTACCGACATACTCTTTCCTCGGACAGCCGCAGTGGCAAGACCCCGAAATGGATGAAACGTCTTCAGATTATTGACTCCACGACCATCACCTTGTTCTCGAACCTGCTTTTCAAGTGTGTCTGCCGCCATCCAAAGACAGGGAAAAAGAAAGACGGAATCAAAGTGCATACCGTCATCCATGCCAACGAAGGTGTGCCGTCGGATATAAAGTTCACATCAGCAGCAACAAACGATTCCTTTATGCTCAAGCCGTCAACACTCAGCAAGTGTGACATAATGGCGATGTACCGCGTATGTATCGACTATGAGAAGTTTCAACAGCTTACACAGCATGGCGTGATATACATTATTGCGTGATCTGAGTTTTATCGGACAGCAATAGATTTTAATCCTGTATTGTATCAAATACCCCTTTATAATAAAAAGACAGGCGGGAAACCGGATGGTTTCTCGCCTGTGCTTTCAGTTAGTGGTTGGATTAGAGCTGGCGCTTGGGCTTGATGTCAAGCTTCACTGGCTTGATCATGTTCTCGGGAGCGAGAATCGTATCAAGATCCTCTTTGCTGAGGATGTCGTGTTCAAGCACGAGATCGTAAACACTCTTGCCTGTCGCCAAAGCCTCTTTGGCTATCTTGGTTGAATTTTTATACCCAATAACAGGATTCAATGCCGTAACGATGCTGATACTGTTGCGCGTCTGAGTGCGGCAATGTTCCTCATTAGCCGTAATGCCTTCGATACAACGGATACGCAATGTCTCGAAACCATTGATCATAAGGTCTACAGATTCAAAATCACACTGAGCCATGACAGGTTCCATAGCGTTCAACTCCATTTGTGCCGCATCTCCCGCCATAGTTACGCAAACCTCGTTACCCATAACCTTATAGCAGATCTGGTTCATAACCTCCGGAATCACGGGATTAACCTTACCCGGCATGATCGAAGAACCCGGTTGCATCGGAGGAAGATTGATTTCACCGAAACCGCAACGCGGACCGCTGGCAAGAATACGCAAGTCATTACAGATCTTGTTGACCTTTACAGCCACACGCTTAAGCGCTGCTGCATAACCTACAAGACAAGATGTATCGGAAGTTGCACCTACAAGATCCCCTGCAAGTTTTATATCCCAACCTGTTATTTTCGAAAGGGCGGCAACACATTTTTCAGCATAACCCGGTTCGGCAGTGATGCCGGTACCGATAGCCGTCGCTCCCATATTTACAGTAAGGAAATCTGCAGCAGCTTCATCAAGATGCTGGATTTCGTCTTCAAGAATAGATGCGAATCCGCTGAATGTCTGTCCCAAGGTCATAGGAACGGCATCTTCCCACTGCGTACGACCAATCTTAACTATATGCTTGAACTCCTCGCTCTTCTTCCTCAGAGATGCGATGAGCACTTTGTAATGCTCCACAAATTTGAGGTGAGTGAAATACATACCGATATGGATTGCCGTAGGATAAGCATCGTTGGTGGATTGCGCACAATTCACGATGTCATTTGGCGAACAATATTGGTATTCACCCCTCTTATGCCCTAAGATCTCAAGAGCACGGTTGGCGATAACCTCGTTGATATTCATGTTGGTGGTTGTTCCGGCACCGCCCTGAATCATATCAACCGGGAACTGCTCATGATGCTTGCCGTCGATCAATTCCTTGCATACCTGAACAATCGCATCATATTGCTCATCACTTATGAGACCTAATTCGTGATTGGCGACAACTGCACCCCATTTCGTAATAGCGAGTCCTTTGATAAACAAAGGATAATCCATCAGACGGAACTTGCTGATTTCAAAATTCTCTATACCTCTCAGAGTCTGGACTCCGTAGAGAACCGACTCGGGAACTTCGCGAGCGCCAAGAAGGTCAGACTCCTCGCGAAAACCTTTCTCAGATGTGATTTCCATTTTAAAATGCTTTTATGGTTTTTTATTTAAGGTAATTCCTATCTCCTATGATCAACCCTCATTCCATTAGGAAACGCAAGGCACCGATCAATTCACAAATATACGTAAAGTTTTCTAATTATAAAACGTTTCAAAGAATAAATCTCCATACATTTCTAAAAATTTAAAGAACTTTCAGAAATGATGGAGATTTCAAATAAAACAATGAGTATTAACTTACGTAAAACAATGTTTTACAGCATTTCAAGCTTTGCTTTCTTTATATTCTTGGTAATAGCCATCGAATATAGAACGCAGTGCCGAACCGATTTTCAAATATGAACTTTCATCGAGGTTGGCAAGCGAAGCGCGGACTGACCAGCTCGGACCGTTGAATCCGCTACCGTTGAGCAACACCACCGAGGTGCATGAAGCAAGACGCATCACAACATCGAGGGGCTCATAATTCTCCTGCAACCATCTGCAGAAATCATCGCCATATATCTTATGTCCCCACAGCATTATGTCTATCTCGCTATAATATCCCGCCCTCAACGGGTCTTCAATAAGCTTGAAGCCGGTGGCTTTCCACAGCGCTTCAAGACGATCCTTGATAATGGTCTGCATCTTGGATTTATATATCCCGGCAGAATCAAGAAGGCACATTAAAGCAAACAGCGACATCTGTATCTGTTGGGGCGTTGACAATCCTGCGGTGTGGTTAAGGGCAACATCCCGGCTGTCGGCAACCATCCTGTCAATAAATGCAATTTTCTCGGGACAAAGTGACAACGATCCATACCTCTTTTTAAGGTCATCCTGATTTTCCTGGGGCTGAGATAAAATAAGGCGGTCGAATATGTTATCTTTAGCTGCGGCAACTACGGCAAGACGCCACCCTGTCGCCCCGAAATATTTGGAGAAAGAATAGACGCACAGTGTGTTATGCGGAAGTATATACATAAGGCTCTTGAAATTTTCGGCAAACGTGCCATAGACATCATCTGTGACTATCATCAGATCCGGATTGTCTTTCTTAACAACATCAACAAGATAATCCAGACAATCCTGGCTAAGACGATAACTCGGAGGATTTGAAGGATTTACAAGGAAAACCAGTTTTATCTTCGGATCGCGCAGTTTATCCAATTCCGCTTGAGGATACTGCCATGTATGATAGCCGTCCTTATCAACAGAGTCGGCATAAATGTTTATGACATCAAAGCTATACCTGTCAAGTTGTGGCATCTCTATATAAGGTGTAAAAATCGGCGTCATCAATGCAACCGAATCCCCTTTGTTCAACAGATGATTAACTTGCAGCGAATTGAATATATAGCACATTGCCGCAGTTCCTCCTTCGGTAGCAAAGAGATCATACTCCTTACCCAGTCCCGGATCTTTATCGCCCATTTCTTGAGCGAGGTATGCCTTCACTATTTTTTCAGAATTTACAAGCATCCTTACGGGCGTTGGATAATGGTCTCCGATAATGCCGTCAGCCCATTCATAAGCAAGTTCATCGGCAGATATGCCGAGAGTCTTCTCCGCATAGTCAAGAGCTTTCATGAGCAAGTGGGCGCCATGACGTGCGGAGTTGTCCTTAAGGTATAATTTAAGGCTATCTCCTATTCCGTCCTGAGGGGGCATACCTGCAACGCCGGGCTTACAATACATCTCATTGCGACACGTCTCAAGTGCCCATTGACCAAGGAGGAAAAAAGCTTCACGCGGTGCCGTGGCGATCCAATTCGGGTTGCCACGACCTGCATTCAGATAAGTCTTTGCCGAAATCTTTGATTCTTTCTGAGCCATCTTGATCAAAGTATCCTTGATTTCAAACGGACTCATACTTTCAAGCGCCTTCTCATATTCTCGAATCTCTTCTTTTGTTTTCATATATTTAAATTTTACTAAATAAGTGGTAATCACATTATTATTCCCATTATTACAGCCATCAATATTAACAGCGTATTTCCGATCGCATAAGTTACAGTGTAACCCATTGCCGGCATCGTGGAGCCTATGGCATCCTGAATGGCACCAAGCGAAGCCGTGGTGACACGGGCTCCAGCATTACAGCCGAGGTTAATTGCCGCAGGAAACTTAAACCATTTATCCCCGATCCAGATGCCGAGCAACAGCGGGACCGTAGTGGCTATTATACCTGCAACAAACAGCATCCATCCAACCTGCTGGATACCCTGAACGAATGTCGGTCCCGACTCGATGCCGATAACAGCAATAAACATATTCAATCCCAAATTATTGAGAATCCACAAAGATGAGCTTGGAATGCGCCCGAACGTGGGATGCTTGGAACGCAACCAGCCGAACACAAGTCCTGCGATCAAGGCACCTCCACTCGTTGAGAGACTTACAGGAATACCTCCAAGATGTATGGTAATGGCACCGATGATGGTTCCTATGAATATACCGAGTCCGACAAAGACCATATCGGTCTGGGTAGTAGGACGGTCTATATAACCGATTGCGGAAGCCGCACGCTTAACTTCATCTCCAAAACCTTGCAGTGTCAATGTGTATCCACGGTGCAATTCCGTTTTAGAAAGAACCGGAAGAGGGGCACCGTTTGATGAGCTTAATGAGGAAATCAACACTCCATACATTTCAGGCATCCTGCGCAGATCCTCGATGGTCTTACCATCCAACGTTTTCTTGGAGATCATAACCGGAACCTTCTCTACCGGAAAAGACAACAACTGGGCATCGGCAATCTCTTCCCCTAACCAGCTTTCATCAAGGATCAAGGTCTCACGACGACCGCTGAGCACAACCGAATCTCCCTTGTTGACTACTACATCCGCAGACGGGTTGTCAATAAACTTGCCCCCGACACGTAGTCTCTCCACAAAAGCCCGACGCCCCATATCCGAAATATGCTTTTCAATTTCCCCTACGTTGCGGGGAGACATGAAGAATTCGCCATCAACCTTATAAGCTCTATAAACCACGGGGCGCAAGGCGTTTATATAGGCTGGATCGTCATTGATCTCACTGCTGTTCATTGAAGCCTCCAGATCTGCGGTCTCTTTTCTCACCTTCTTTATGCCGCCAAGCATCGCAGGTCCAAGAGAACCAAGTATCCATGCGGATCCGATAGTTCCGAAAATATATGTCACCGCATAACATACCGGAATAATATTGCTCCATGCCGTCTTGTCAGCTGCAGAAGCACCCATGTTACTTATGGCATCCTGACCGACACCTATAACTGCGGAGATTGTCTGCGCACCTGCGAAAAGTCCCAACGCCTCTCCTACGTTATAGTGGAACAACAGGGCAACGCCCCATGTCACAAGAAAACATATGACGCACATGACCACGGCAAACAGGACCTGTTTTATACCTGATCCTTTAAGGGCACGAAAAAATTCAGGTCCGACACTATACCCTATGGCAAAAAGGAACAACAGGAAGAATACCGATTTAACAGGACCTGGTACGGGAATCCCGAGCTGCCCGACAAGCACACCGACAAGCAACACGGAAGTTACCGTTCCTAACGAAAATGTCTTGTACTTCAATTTCCCCACCAGGAATCCCAGACCTATAGTCAGGAATATAGCAATGGAGGGGTTGTCTCTCATCGTTTGTATTAACCAATTCATATCTGATGTTTTATGTGTTTTTCAAAGTCGAATATATAATCCGGACATGCCTCGTGACTCATATTTCCAACAACTTGATCACCGCCTTTGTTTTCTGTCACAATTGACCCTCCAATAGTGTTATTAAACATTAAGAGTTTTTAAAACCTTTTTCGTAATTTTGGGTTTGTATATATGAGCATATAGCCAAAGACCATGAAAACATTAATTTTATGCTGACATTACAATTACTTTTTGTTTTAGCCGCGATTATCGTCGGTGCACGCCTTGGAGGAATAGGCCTTGGTGTCATGGGCGGAGTGGGAATGGCTGTTCTGGTTTTCATCTTCGGACTTCAGCCTACTTCCCCACCTATCGACGTAATGCTGATGATCGCTGCCGTTATATCCGCCGCAGCTGCAATGCAAGCGGCGGGTGGACTTGATTATCTTGTCAAACTTGCAGAGAAACTTCTTCGAAAAAACCCTTCACAGGTTACGATAATCAGCCCGATCGTGACTTACCTCTTTTCATTCGTTGCCGGAACTGGACACGTGGCATACTCCGTGCTGCCTGTGATTGCAGAAGTGGCTCGGGAAACGAAGATTCGTCCCGAACGTCCCTTGGGAATAGCTGTCATAGCTTCTCAACAGGCTATCACCGCCAGTCCTATCTCTGCAGCCACTGTCGCCTTGCTCGGTCTGCTCACAGGATTCGACATAACCTTGTTCGACATCCTGAAAGTGACCATCCCTGCAACACTCGTAGGTGTGCTTATCGGTGCGTTCCTTTCAAAAAGAGTCGGTAAAGAACTTTTGGAAGATCCGGAATACCTTCGTCGTGTCGAACAGGGAATGATAGAAGAAAACAAGGTCAAATTCAACGAAATCAAGAGCCTTTGGAAAGCGAAACTGTCAGTATCTCTTTTCCTGGTGGCAACTGTCCTTATCGTCCTTTTCGGCTCGATTCCCGCGATGCGTCCATCATTCAACGGCACTCCGGTAGATATGCCCGCAATCATTGAGATATTGATGCTGTCAACGTGCGCAATAATCCTCCTGATCACAAAAATCAACGGCATTGCGCCAACTCAAGGCAGCGTGTTTATTGCCGGCATGCAGGCTGTGATTGCCATTTTCGGTATCGCATGGATGGGAGACACGTTCATAAACGGTAACATAACCGTAATCACAGAGGGTGTAAAGGGATTCGTGACACAATGGCCTTGGCTCTTCGGAATTGCATTGTTCGTAATGTCGATACTCCTTTATAGTCAGGCAGCTACAGTCAGGGCAATCATGCCGCTTGGAATAGCTTTGGGAATGAACCCATGGATGCTTATTGCCCTTTTCCCTGCCGTAAACGGATATTTCTTCATTCCAAACTATCCGACACTCGTAGCGGCAATAAACTTTGACCGCACCGGAACAACCCGTATCGGCAAGTATATCCTTAATCATTCTTTCATGATGCCTGGACTTGTGGCGACCATATGTGCCGTATTGACCGGATTGTTACTGATACAGATTTATTAGAGACTGCCGAGTAATTAATCTTTTACTTAACAATTCCTTAGACACTTACTGCAATTAATCTTGATAACACTTATTTAACTTAATATATCTATGAATAAATTTAAGAACCTGGGCGCTTTGGCAATCATGTTGCTTATCTGCGCCACTACGGCATTTGCCCAACAGAAACCCAACGTGTACATCCTCGCAACCGGCGGCACAATTGCCGGCACCGGCAAATCGGCTATAGCTTCCGGCTATACAGCCGGACAGGTGGCGATCCAGTCGCTCATAGACGCTGTCCCTCAGATGAAGGATGTTGCAAATATCACCGGCGAACAGGTAGTCAACATTGGCTCGCAGGATATGAATGACCAGGTATGGCTAACCCTCGCCAAGAGAATCAATGAACTCCTGGCACAAGACAACGTAGACGGTATAGTGATCACTCACGGAACAGACACGATGGAGGAAACAGCATACTTCCTCAACCTTACCGTCAAAAGTAACAAGCCCGTGGTGCTGACAGGTGCAATGCGCCCGTCAACAGCAATGAGCGCCGACGGACCACTGAACCTTTATAACTCTGTAGTCACTGCTGCGGATCCTGCCTCAAGCGGACGCGGAGTGATGATCGTGATGAACGGCCTTATCCTCGGTGCCCACTCCACCCAGAAGATGAACACCACAGACGTGCAGACTTTCCAGGCACCCGATGCAGGTCCTCTTGGTTATGTCTACAACAGCAAGCCATATTACAACATGCAGACTCTAAGGAAGCATACCACACAATCCGTATTCGACGTAACAAACCTTACAAGCCTTCCCAAAGTGGGCATTGTATATGCTTACTCCAATGTTGACGCAGACGTTATGAATCCCTTTCTGACCAATGGTTATCAAGGCGTGATACATGCAGGTCTTGGAAACGGCAATTTCCATAAGAATATATTCCCGAAACTTCTCGAAGCCCGCAAACTCGGAATAATAGTGGTACGCTCAAGCCGCGTGCCTACCGGACCCACAACCCTATATGACGAGGTTGATGATGCAAAATATCAGTTTGTCGCCTCTTGGGAGCTCAATCCTCAGAAAGCCCGCGTTCTGCTGATGCTTGCCCTCACACGCACAAAAGACTGGCAGCAGATTCAGAAATATTTCGAGGAGTATTAACAGCATAATCCTTAAGGTCTTTAGTGTCCTTAAAGACCTTAAAGACCCTAAAGACTTTAAAGACCTTAAGGACATTTTCAATTTAAAAAAATTAAGAAAATGAAACATCTATCCATATTGTGCGCCGGAGCGATAGCCGCAAGCACCCTCCCTTCTTTTGCACAGCAGGAGCGTAACAATAACTTCCGCACGGATAACGAAGAGGGACTTATTGAAACAATAGCAAAAGTTGAGAAAAAAACAGATAAGTTCAACCTTTTCCTCGACATGCACGGCTCGTTCAACCTTGACTGGAACGGCTCACATTTTGATGAGGCAAAATTCAAGATGAACCAGCTTCGTATTGAAGCCAAGGGAGATATCAACAGCTGGCTGAGCTACCGTTATCGCCAACGTCTCAACAAAGGAGACAGTCCCAACGGGTATCGTGACAACCTCCTCAACAGCATTGACATCGCAGGCATCGGCATCAAGCTTGACAAATGGTCTCTATTCCTCGGAAAGCAATGTGCCTCATATGGTGGTATCGAGTTTGATCTCAACCCTATCGAAATCTATCAGTATTCCGACATGGTTGACAACATGAATAATTTCATGAGCGGTGTGAACGTGGCGTATAACTTCACCCCGAAGCAGCAACTCCAGTTCCAGGTGCTAAACGCATACAACGACAGTTCCAGAGAGATGTATGGAAACTATACCAAGGCTAAAATTCCAATGGTCTATACCCTCAACTGGAATGGTAATTTCGCAGATGTTTACAAAACCCGTTGGTCTGCATCATTCATGAATGAGACAAAAGGGGAACACATGTGGTATTTCGCCCTTGGTAACGACTTCAATATTTCTGATAAGGTTCAGGCATACTTCGACTGGATGTATTCCCGCGAAGGTGTTGACCGCACCGGAATAATCACCAATATCGTTCAACCGGAAGGATGGGAATCTACTACAGGCTACAAGACCGGCAAGACTGACATTATGTCTTTCGTGCTGCACCTGAACTACCGTTTCCATCCGGCATGGAATATCTTCGCAAAAGCCATGGCTGAAAACGAAGGGGTATATAAGACTCACCAACAGGCAGGTGATCCCGATCACACGATCGAACAAGGACGCTACCGCACAGCCTGGGGATATATAGGCGGTATAGAGTATTACCCATTCAAAGACCGCAACCTGCATTTCTTCGCAACCTATGTAGGACGCACATACAAATATTCAAGCCGTGCCAAAGCATATGGCTCCAACGACTACTCAACCAACCAGCTTTCAGTAGGCTTCATTTGGCATATGCCTGTATTTTAAGTAGTTAATAGTTAATGGTTAATAATTAATGCGTTGCGGCAAAAATTATTAACCATTAATTATTAACTATTAACCATTAATTATTACCCATTCTCACTCCGATGCCGAGCATCAGGTTCTGGGGATCTTTGAAATCGCCAAGACGATAGCCCACGTTCAGATAAACGTTTCTTGTCAGAAATGCTTTTACAGCAAGCATCTGAAAGAAACGTTTTTCTTCTTTTGGATTAAGTATATTATACCCTATTCCGGCACTAACTGAAAAAATAGGCATCGTGAACTCAGCCATTGCAGCCAGTCCCACACTCAATTGCTTGCCGAAAGGCGGCTTGTCAAACTCGGCTTCCATATAATATCCACCCTTCCAATAAGGAACCAATCCTGAACTCCTATCATATTTCATATCCAATGCCACTCCCGTTGAGAACCATCGGTTGATTTTGCGCATAGGTGTAAACTGGAGTCCTGCAACGGCATAGTTACCTTTGATAAGCATCTCTGTGCCATCTAACACCACATGTCGCTTACGCCATGCGCCATATGCCATCATATCCCACATCCATTTCCCCTTATCAGCCTCCGCTTCCATCGCATCAGAAGGTGCTTCCGCTTTAGGCTTAGGATTTATCACATAAGCAGCGCCAATCGAAACGCCACCGGTATTAATACCGGAATTAGGGAAAGAGGTGTTGCCATTAGAAAAATGCGTAACGTCCACACCAAGACTAAAATGCCAATGAGGAGCCAAAGCATAATGCAGTTTAATGCCGGCACTCATATGAGCCGTAACTCTCGTAGAAATTGCCCCGTTCGTATAACCAAGTCCCAGGTCACCGGTCCTGTCTCCCCACCCCATTGCTGCACCGAAACGCCATTCATAGCCGAGCCATAACCTACTGCTGAAATATTTGAATGGAGCACCTTGATATACATACAAAGATACCGGACTACCAAGAAACCTCTGCCGGAAGAAAGTGCGCAAATCAACCCCGATACCTTGATAAAGACCTTGATACAACCGCCCCTCCCGTGAATGAGGATTAAAACTGAAATCTCCACGCAATGCTCCGGCAAACGAACAATACACCTTGTCACCATATAAATTATCCCCCTTCAGCGAAGAATTGGTAGGTATGACATATGCAGGCGACAATTCCATTCCCACCCGCCACTGCAAGGAATCCATTTTTGAGGCATTCCCCAATAATGCAGTAATTATGCTGAGAAAAATGATTACAACTCTTTTCATCAAATCTATTGATATTGAATCCGCAAAATTAAGATATAAAAAGCAATAAACAAACAATGTATCCTATCGAATACATTATTTAAGCCTAAAAATTCAAATCCCCGTTTATCTCTCTGTCCAAAACAATCATATTTTATTTATACTCCAACCACACACAACCACGTGACAACCACTTTTATATTTACTCTTAAACATTTTACATCTTTAAGAGTGGTTGTTATGTGGTTGTGAATGGTTGGAGTTTTCTATGTGTGTTGGCTTGGCGCAGAGAGAAATCAACTTGTTAAATTATGGATATATGGCATCGCGGATATCCTTATGCCTATGGCATAAGGGGAGAGACGCGGATATGGCGGATGGAACGCGGATTTACCTTTTCAAGTCAAAGCCAATCCGGAATGTTGAGGCTCAGCGGATTTGGCAGCCAACGGCAGCCAACGGAGAGTCGCGGATCGAAGCTGATGGATACGGATCTATCGGCGAATACGGACAACCAAAATCCGGCTCGTACAGCGGCAACATAATCCGCAACCATCGGCTCCAGTCCGCGACTCCCGTCATATGCCGGAAGGCATATGAATCCGCGATGTGTTTTTTGAGTGTGATATTATGTGATGTCAAAAGATCCGCGTGCCATCCGCTCTGTCAGCGTCCTACCTGAACACCGTAAGGTGAGAAAGAATCCGCGATGCTTCAAATTCTTAATATACCTCCATTTATATTGCTATTATACCATACATTTTTTGCGGGCTGGCTCAGCGACTTGGCAAGAGCAAAGCGATTTTCCATACTTCGCACCTTGGTGTCTAAATATTAGAAGTTGTTTATCTATCTCAATACTTCTATTGACACTACGATAGAATCAATATATTGACAATATCATTCATTTATATGTACGGATTATATAGAAAATGTCCGAAATCGGACATCAATAAAATAGCCACAAACCTTATTGACAAACACTTACAATTTTGGCACGCATAATGTAATTCTTCAAGTGAAATTAACCAATTAAATTATGGATCGAGAGATTTCACCTAAAGAACGGAAGAAACGTAAAATAAAAAAGATATTGACGATAGCCATTCCGCTCGTTATCATTTTTGTAGGAATAATATTATCAATTTCCCTTATGGCTCCATCCATGAAAAGGGAAAGCCTGGACTTCATCACCGTAGATAGAGGAACCGTAGAGACATCTGCCGATGCTTCCGGGAAAGTGGTTCCGGCTTATGAGTTGATAATCACATCACCGGTTGCCACAAGAATACTTGAGATCTATTGTCATGAGGGCGACCATGTGGAGAAAGGGGAATCGCTTATGAAGCTTGATCTCGCAAGCGAGGAAACGGAGCTTCAGAATCTTGCCGACCAGCGCATGATGAAACGTTACGACACGGAGCAGACAATCCTCGACAGCCGCACATATCTCACAAATCTTGAAATGCAGATCAAAGCCAAGGAAATGTCTGTGGCACGATTGAAAACAGAAACCGCCAACGAACGCCGCCTCGACAGCATAGGGAGCGGAACGGGCGACCGCGTCAGAGAGGCGGAACTTGCATACAAAACCGCCGTTCTCGAACTCGACCAGATACGCAAACAGTTGCACAATGAACACCTCAGCCACGCCGCTGCACGCAAAACTAAAGAACTCGAAGAAGGAATAACAGCAAAGAACCTTGCAGAGAAAAAGCGTACACTTGATGACGCCCGCATAAAGGCTCCCGCCGATGCAACAGTCACATATCTCAATTCTTCATTGGGAACAAGCATCTCTGCCGGCGAAAAATTAGCAGTCCTCTCCGATCTTAACCATTTCAAGATTGCGGCACAAATACCGGAATCCAATGGCGACAAACTGTCGCTCGGTGCGGAAGTTAATGTCCGCGTCAGCAGAGAAACATTCAAAGGAAGAATCGGGAACATAACTCCCCAATCAAACAACGGCATCATTTCATTCACTGTCCTACTTGATGACGACAACAATAAGAGGCTTCGTTCTGGTGTCAGGGCTGAAATCAACGTACTTTACGATATAAAGGAAAACGTGATCCGAATACCTAACGGCAATTACTATCATGGACCCGGTAACTACATCTTGTTTGCAGACACAGGCGACGGCATGCTGGAGCGCAAGGAAGTGATTCTCGGTGAAAGCAACTTTGACTTCGTGGAAGTGAGATCTGGTCTCCAACCGGGCGACAGGATAGTCAAAAACGACCTCAGTGAATATGCCAATCGTAAAAAAATTAACTTGAGGCGTTAGGTTTTAGGCGTTAGGTTTTAGATAAGCTAACGGGGCAAAATCTAAAGCCTAATACCTAAAGCCTAAAGCCTTATACCTAACACCTAAACCCTAAAATACATGTCAATAATCAATCTTGAGGGTGTGGAAAAAGTTTACCGCACCAAGGAAATCGAGACTATCGCTCTCGAAAACGTTAATCTCCAAATCGACAAAGGTGAGTTTGTGAGTGTCATGGGACCGTCGGGATGCGGCAAGTCCACACTGCTCAATATCATCGGACTTTTAGATAAAGCAAACAAAGGGAAAGTTGAGATCCTGGGAAAAGAAACCGCAAACTTGGGTGATAACGCCCTATCCCATTTCCGCAATGCCAATATAGGCTTCGTTTTCCAGAGTTTTCATCTTATCCCCTCGCTTAATGTCATTGACAACGTAGCCCTTCCTCTCCTCTACCGTAAGGATATTGGAAACAAAGCACGCCACGAAAAGATTGACGAAGTCCTTGACTGTCTCGGTCTGTCGCATCGCAAGTGTCACTTTCCATCGCAGTTGTCAGGAGGTCAATGCCAACGCGTGGCAATTGCCCGCGCAATAGTCGGAGATCCGGAAATAATCCTTGCCGACGAACCTACCGGAAATCTCGACTCCAAAATGGGAGCCGAAGTCATGGAAATTCTTCATCAACTCAACAAAGAAGATGGACGCACAATAGTCATGGTTACACACAATGAGGAGCAGGCTCGTCAAACCGACCGCATCGTTCATTTCCTTGATGGTCGCAGAATCGAATAAAGCATATACATCATGAATAACTATATAAAACAGATTTGGTATGAATTGCGCCATCAGCCGATGGTTACAGTCACCACCATACTCGGCACGGCATTCGCGATTTTCCTCATAATGGCAGTGTTTATGACCTCGTCGATAGATACTATTCCTGTATCTCCGGAGAGCAACAGACCCCGGATGCTCACAGGTAAATATTTCAATTTAAGTAACGGAAACAATAATTCATCCGGGGGGCTTTCATATAACACCGCAAAAAAACTATATTGGAATCTGGAGGGGATAGAGAAAATATCATTCGCCAACAATGATCCTGATAATGTTGATGTCTCCGTAAATGACGGAGACTGTATAAGCCTTCTGGAAAAGAAAGTGGATGATGCGTTCTGGGAAATATTTGACTTTAAATTCATTGAAGGCAAACCATTTGATAAAGCCACGATCGATGCGAGACTAAAAAATGTAATACTTACCGAATCTGCGGCAATCAAGCTTTTTGGAAATACGGATATAATCGGCAAGGAAATTAAATTAAATTATATTCCCTACGTAGTGCATGGGGTTATAACCGATTCAAGTCCGCTGATGCCTGAAAGTTTCGCAAAGATATTTACCCCTTATGCTCCTGAAGAACCTGACAATACCTGGATGGAAGAATATGGCGGTGACACAAGAGTATATATGCTCATGGCGAAAGGGATAGACGACAATCATATTCGCAAACAGGTCATAGCCAGATATGCCACCCTTAATTCAACTTTAAAAAAGGAGGGAAAGGAGGCTATATATCACCAATCACCCTACACTGCGGAAACCACGAACCTTGACTTTGGATCAAACACAGATCCGGATCCTGAGACGCCCCGCAAAATAAGATATGCCGTATATTTCCTGCTACTTCTCCTCCCCGCAATCAACCTGAACAGCATGACACGTAGCCGTCTTCGTCGCCGCGTTGCCGAAATCGGTGTGCGCCGTGCATTTGGAGCAACCAGGATGGGGATCATCGCACGTTTACTTGGCGAGAACCTGTTGTTGACGCTTGCAGGAGGCATAATAGGACTGATCCTGTGCATAATTTTCGTTGCTTTTTTCTCACATCTATTCATATCTTACGGAGGGATTTTCGGAGCAGGAGAAATATTAAGTTCCACACCTTCTTTCAAAATGCTTTTGAATTTCAAGACTTTTGGCATATCGCTTTTCTTCTGCTTAATCCTCAATTTATTAAGCTCCGGAATACCGGCATGGAAAGCATCAAGAATCAACCCGGCAGGAGCAATCTCCGGTAAAAACGATTGAAACTATGAAGAGGAATCTTTTAACACAAATAAAAAACGAATGGCGAGACAACCTATGGCTTATCATCGAACTGACGGTGGTTTCCGTTGCCGTCTGGACTCTCGCAATGACTCTTATTACGGCATTGCGTCCCAAATTAGATGAAAAAGGCTACTCTATTGAAGACGTGTATAAGATAAAGATTCGCCTTCTTGATGAGACAAGTCCAGAATTTGCAGACATGGGGGAAAAGACGGAAGAAAATAACACCAACGACATACGGACGCTCCTTAACAACATCAGGAAATCCGAGTATGTCGAAGCCGCCGCAATCTCATACAATGCACTGCCATACCAATTCAATTATGTCGGTAATATGCTTGAAATCTTAAATTCTCAGGATTCAATACAATATTATGGAAACCTTCGTATGGCATCACCGGAGATTGTCAGGATATTGCGACCGATAAGCCGGAGCGGACTGTCACTGTCTGAGCTTGAGAAGATCATGAAACGCGGCGAGATACTTATATCTCCCGAACCCCGATACGACCGTTACCGCGATGTGAACAAACTCATAGGAAAGCGCACATTGCTATTCGACACGATCAATTCCAGGCGAATAGGGGGTGTAATAGAATCATTGAAACGCAATGAATATGAACCCAAGATAGGAACAATCCTTGTCCCCATAGATGAATCCGACAACAGCATATTGAATAAATCTCGGGAAATTGCAATTAAAGTCAAACAGGGAATGGGGAAAAAATTTGAAGAGGAGTTTAACGAAAATGCTGACATGCGAAAATTGCGTAACATATACTTCACTGAACTTTCAGACATGAATAAAGTTCGGTCATCAAACCAATATCACAGCAACACTCAAGTGCGACTATGGTCAGCGGGTATAGTCTTTCTGTTAGTAATAATTTTCTTAGGGTTGTTCGGCACATTCTGGTTCCGCATACGACAAAGGTCGGGAGAAATAGCATTGAGAAAAACATGCGGAGCCACTTCTCGCGACATATTCCAGCGCACAATCGGAGAAGGGATGCTTCTTATTACAATCGCGATTATTCCGGCAATGATACTGATAGTATGCATTGACCATTACATCCTTAACCCTGACAGTCCATTTGCAGATATGGAATGGACACTCATTGCCTGGTCATTCATATTTACATTTATTCTGATGTCATTGATGATAATTGCGGGAATAGTATTCCCCGCCCGCACAGCAATGAAAATTGAGCCGGCAATAGCTCTCAAAGAAGAATGAACCATGAACCTTAAACAATTATTCTCATACGCAATCCTTCTGCTCTCCGCGCCCACAATGGGTGCGGAGACGGAAGTGATATCACTCACCCTCGAAGAAGCCATATCAAGGGCAAGGGTCCATAGCGTTGACGCTGCGGTTGCCCTCGATGAACTCAAAACATCTTATTGGGAATATCGGTCTTACCGTGCCGAATTGTTGCCGGAAATTAGTTTCTCCGCTACAATACCGGCATATCATCGCCAATACTCACCATACATGAATGGCAACGGCAGTTACAGTTTCGTTCGTAACAATTATCTTCAGATGAACGGAGAAGTATCTTTAAGTCAGAATATTTGGCTTACCGGTGGAACGGTTTCATTAAATACCTCGCTTGATTTCTTCCGGCAGCTCGATGGAGAGAAATACAACCGCTTCATGTCAATACCCGTTGCCCTTACTCTTTCACAACCGATATTCAGCGTGAACAATATCAAATGGAACCGCCGCATCGAACCTGTCAGATACAGCGAAGCGAAGGCGGCATATCTGAGCGCATCTGAAGACGTGGCAATTAAGGCTATATCATATTATTTCCAACTCCTTATGGCTGACGAAAACAGACAGATCGCATTGCAGAACCTTGATAATGCAAAAAAGCTTTATGAAGTGGCGAAAGAGAAACGCAAGATAGGAAGAATCAGCGGCAATGACTTGTTACAGATGGAATTGAATCTACTAAATGCAGAATCGGAACTTACGGAATGTGAAAGTAGCCGTAAAAGCTCCATGTTCCAGTTAAGAACTCTTCTTGACATAAACGAAGATACTTATATCACACTCCTTCCTCCCACCTCAACCCCAACAGCAGACATAACTTATGAAGATGCCCTTCAGAAAGCACTCGAACGTAACAAACTTGCAGCCAACATCCGTCGCCGCCAACTTGAAGCTGATTATGAAGTGGCAAAGGCGAAAGGGAATATGCGTCAGATCTCACTGTTTGCCCAGATAGGATATACAGGCACAGACCGACGTTTCGGAGGTGCTTACTCCACACTCAAAGACAATCAGGTAGTAGAAATTGGGTTCGAGATTCCGATTCTTGACTGGGGAAAGCGTAAAGGGAAAGTGAGAGTGGCTGAGAGCAACCGTAAAGTCATGGAAAGCAGGCTTCGGCAGGAAAGGATAGATTTCTCCCAAAATATTTTCATTCTCGTGGAACGCTACCGCAACCAGCTCCATCAGCTTGAAATCAGCAAACGTGCCGATGAAATAGCCACCCGAAGGTATGCGACTAATGTGGAGACATTCTTGATCGGCAAAATATCCACACTCGACCTCAATGATTCTCGCATCAGCAAAGATGAAGCTCGCCGCGAATATATCAACGAACTCTACCTTTTTTGGAATTACTATTACCAGATCCGGAGCCTTACCCTCTGGGATTTCTCAACCCAATCGGGTATCGACACCGACTTCGAACGCGACATCCATACCCCCTAACCCGTCCCCCACCACCCCTCCCACACCCCATATTCCCCACCTCACCCCATTCCTCCTCATTCCACCCCATTCATCCCCACCCCATCTCCCCCATCTCCCCATATTGCCATATCAAAAAAAATTATTAATTTCGCAATATCATGATTTTGATTGTAGACGATGACAAAGCCATAAGACAATCCCTCACACTCCTGCTTACACGCAAGGGCTACCGGACCACGCATGCTGAAAATCCGGAACAGGCTCTCGACATGCTACGTAACCAAAAGTTTCAGCTTGTAATAATGGATATGAATTATTCCCTCTCCACTTCGGGTGAAGAAGGAATACACCTTCTGCGTCAAGCAAAAATATTCCAACCCGATACTCCTGTCATACTCATCACGGCATGGGGAAGCATACAGCTTGCAGTGGACGGCATGAGATATGGTGCCTTCGATTTCATCACGAAACCATGGAACAACCATCTTCTGATACAACGCATAGAGACTGCAATCAGTCTGTCTTCTGTTCCTGAACCAATACAGGAAGAGGCACAAGACTTCGACAGATGCGGATTCATCGGCGAGAACCCACAGATCAAGCAACTTATAAAAACTATTGCAAGAATCGCAACGACAAACGCCCCTGTGCTTATACTTGGAGAAAACGGAACCGGCAAAGAGCTGGTGGCAAACGCCATACATAACAACAGCCAGAGGAGAGAAAAACCTTTTGTCATGGTTAATCTCGGGGGAATATCGTCATCGCTATTTGAAAGTGAAATGTTCGGTCACTCCAAAGGAGCGTTTACCGGTGCCGTTACCGAACGTAAAGGCAGATTCGAGATGGCAGACAAAGGCACAATCTTTCTTGATGAAATCGGAGACCTAAGCCATGACTGTCAAGTGAAGTTGCTCAGGGTGCTTCAGCAGCACACTTTCGAACGCCTCGGCGAAAGCCGTCCTCGCAAGACCGATATCAGGGTGATATGCGCAACTAATGCCGATATACCGAGGATGGTGGAAGAGCGCACGTTCCGTGAAGATCTTTATTATCGTATAAACCTCATAACGCTACGCATCCCTCCCCTGCGCGAACGGCGCGATGACATACCGCTCCTTGTCAGGCATTTCATAGCCACGTCTGCATCATACCACAATCTGCAGCGACCCGACATATCTGCCGAAGCGCTAAAATATCTGACAAACCTGACATATCCCGGAAATGTGCGCCAATTAAAAAATATGATTGAACGGGCTGTCCTGATGTGTGCAAACAGCCGCATAGAAAAGAGCGACTTTGAAACAGAAGGTAAATTGCTTGACAACGATATTAATTCCATAAACGGCTCCACCCTTGAAACTCTCGAACGGACCGCCATTATAGAAGCCCTCCGGAAATATGACGGAAACCTCTCGAAAGCGGCTTTGGCATTGGGAATAACAAGGCAGTCACTTTATCGGAAGATGGAGAAACATGGCATAAACAACCCTTAAAATGAAACCGAAATATCTTTTCTCCATATTGACTGTCCTGATCGCAGCCTTGACAATCACGGCAATATTATATAGTAATCCTGCCTTACAATGGTGGTCAGCCGGAGGAGGGATATCCGCCTTGATCATATTGTTTTTCCTGTATAGAAGCGTTGTCAAACCGGTCATAGCCGCTCAACGGGGACTGGAATTATTATCGTCACAAGACTTCAACAACCGGCTCGTAAAGGTAAACGAACCGGGGGCAGACAAAATCGTTCAACTATTCAACGATCTTATAACACGATTAAAGAACGAAAGGCTTCGTCTACGGGAGCAAGATACATTCCTGCGACTCCTGATTGATGCATCACCAATGGGTGTTGTCATGCTCAATCTCGATTACGGTATATCAATGGTCAACAATGCATTCCTGAAAGTGGCTGAGCTTCCTACATCAGTAAAATTAAATGGCAAAAAGATCAAGGATATTGACTCTTCGATCTGTAAAGCATTATATTCACTAAATCCGGGAGACTGCAAAATAATCAGGCGGGACGGATCAAGGTCATACCGTTGCTATCACCTATGGTTCATGCAAGAAGGATTCCGCCGACACTTCTACCTCATTGAAAGCCTTACCGAAGAATTACGTCTTGCGGAAAAGGATGCATACGAGAAAGTTATCCGCATGATCTCTCATGAAGTCAACAATACCATGGGCAGCGTTGAATCAATACTTGAAACACTCTCAGATGAAACTACCTATGATAAAGACTTACATGATACGGTTGAGAGCTGTCGTGAACGCTGCGAGAAGATGTGCGGCTTCATTGATTCTTTTGCCGAACTTGCCCGCATTCCCGAACCGGATCTGCGTCTTGTCAATATAGATGATGAGATATCGAGGATGCTCCCTTTCCTGAATCTTATGGCATATGAGGGAATAAAGATCAGTTTCAATCACGACCTTATCGAAAAAAACGATGAAAAAGATGTGAAGGTTATAAAGGCTGACATGTCTCTGCTCCAGCAGGCAATAGTGAATATCGTGAAGAATGCCATAGAAAGCATTGTGCATACCGATATGGAAAATTCGGCATGTCCCGAAGAGATGCATTCTCAGGCAGGTGAAATAATAATTTCAACAACAAAAAAACATGAAAGAGTGACATTGGTCATAGCAAACAATGGTCATCCCATATCAGATGACACAGAACGGCACCTGTTCAGCCCTTTCTTTTCAACCAAACGCTCAGGCAGAGGTCTCGGACTGACCCTCATTTCGGAAATACTGCGCAAACACGGATGCTCCTTCTCGCTCCGCACCGATACCGACAGTATCACCCGTTTCTCAATCAGCTTTCCTGCAAAAATATAGTGAGCTACCCGGTTATTTTTCCTTTTTGCGGTTATAGTTCTTATATGCACGATGACCGATCAAGGCTCCAATTAAGGCTCCGATAAACGGGAGGAATGTATAAATAGTAATTTTCATAGCCGGAGAATAATTTATCTATTTAATTAAACGCGATTTTACGCAAGAAAATTACATACGCAAAGAAATTCAAGGGTGTAAAGTTCAATCTTTACACCCTTGAAAGATATATTAATAGATGCACTAATCTTCCATCACCGTTGATTCTACATTTTTCGGCAAAGCAAAGTGAAGGGCTGCCCAACCCAAGATTCCGGCAAGCAGGGAACCTACGAGGATTCCGAGTTTGGAATCATTCAGCAGTTGAGAAGTGACTGCATCTCCGGCTCCAAATGAAAGTGTCGCGATAAATAGGGATACCGTAAAACCGATACCTCCGAGCAACGACACGGCACCTAAGCTCACCCAGTTGCTACCTTCCGGCATGGGTGCCCATTTCAACAATATACATGCTGCCGCAAACAGGAATATACCCAAGAATTTACCCCCTATAAGACTCACGATTATAGCAGGTGCTATACCATGAAACAGCTGCCCTATCTCCATGTCTCCGAAGAATATCCCGACATTCGCAAAAGCAAACAGGGGAACTATTATATAATTCACCAGCGGATGCAACGTGTCTTCCATATCCTGCAATGGAGAGATGACCTTGTCCGACGAAGATTCAATCTCCTTGAGCCAGTTCATCTGTTCCTTGCTCAGGATTGTGCGGGAATCCAGATTCTCGTCATTTTCATGAGCGAAGAAAGATATGTTCTTCCTGATATTCTTGATATATTTCTTGGGGGCATACACGGGTTTCGCAGGGACACAGAATGCCACAAGCACACCGGCAATCGTGGGATGAATACCGGCATTCAAGAAGCAGAACCATACCACCGCTCCTAAGAAAATATAGAACATTTTCGACTGGATACCAGCCTTGCCGCCTATAAAAAGGACCAGCATACATGCTGCTGCATAAAGCAAGAGCATATAGTCGATATGCGTGCTATAGAATATGGCTATCACAAGGATACCTCCGATATCATCAACAACAGCCAACGTGGTGAGGAACACTTTCAAACCTATCGGCACCCGGTTTCCAAGCATCGCGAGCACTCCGAGAGAAAACGCTATGTCGGTAGCCATCGGTATAGCGGCTCCTCCGGCATATGCCGTGCCTTTCGACATGAAATAATATATAAGCACGGGCACACCCATTCCACCGATAGCCGCAACTATCGGAAGCAAGGCATTGCGGAAAGAAGACAATTCCCCCACCAACACTTCTCGCTTTATTTCCAGTCCTACTGAAAAAAAGAAAAGAGCCATCAACGCATCATTGATAAACGCCATGATAGACATTGGCTGACCATGATGACTGAAAAGATTAAAATCACCGACACGCAACTCCACTTCGTTAAGCCATATAGACTCATAAAGTTCGCGGGTGAACGGCAGATTGACAACCAATAGCGCAAGTGCCGTTGCAAAGATCAGCACATTACCACCATTCGCATAGTTCTTTATGTTTTTTTTGTGCAGTAAATAATACAGAAGCCACTTTGTATAATGTTTATTTTTAGGTCTTAGGCTTTAGGTTTTAGGCTTTAGATATTTGCTTACCCGAATGGTTCTAAAGCCTAAAGCCTAAAACCTCATTTTTACGCTGGATTTGGATTGAAACGATTGTCAAGGATGGCGAAGAGCTGTTCAGAAGCCTCTTTGGTCTTAACTTTCTCTATCACATCGGTCACAACACCATTCTCATCTGTCACAAAAGTGGTGCGCACAATACCCATATATTCTCTTCCTGCCATCTTTTTCTTCTGCCATACTCCCGCCAATTCACAGAGCGCATGCTCCGTGTCTGCCACAAGAGGAAAGCTCAATGCAAACTTGGCTGCGAATTTATTATGACTCTCAGGAGAATCTTTGCTCACTCCGATGATCTGATATCCCATCTTCTCGAAGATAGAATAATTATCACGGAAATTACAAGCCTCGGCAGTGCAACCGGGGGTATTGTCTTTCGGATAGAAATAGATTATAAAACGCTTGCCGGGATAATCCGACAATTTAATTTCTTTACCTTCGGCGTCAACGCCTAATACATCAGGGAATTTGTCACCTATATTCATAATCGTGTTTACATTAAATTATAGCTATAAAGACCACAGGAGCCTTTATAGCTATAACAATTATTTAACTGTTTTTCTTAATCGAGTTTCAAGACTGCGAGGAATGCTTTCTGCGGCACCTCTACCGATCCAATCTGCTTCATGCGCTTCTTACCGGCTTTCTGTTTCTCCAACAGCTTGCGTTTACGCGATATGTCGCCACCATAACACTTGGCTGTGACATCCTTGCGGACTGCCTTTATAGTTTCACGGGCAATGATTTTTGCACCTATCGCAGCCTGGATGGCGATATCAAACTGCTGACGAGGAATAAGCTCCTTAAGTTTCTCACACATGCGGCGTCCGAACCTCACGGCATTGGCGTCATGAGTCAGCGTGGAAAGAGCGTCAACACTTTCACCATTTAGCAGGATATCAAGCTTCACAAGCTTGGACTCGCGATAATCATGAATATGATAATCGAAAGAGGCATAACCTTTGGATATCGATTTCAGCTTATCATAGAAATCTATCACGATCTCGCCCAGAGGCATGTCGAACGTAAGTTCCATCCTGTTACCGGATATATATTCCTGCTTCACCAGCTCACCCCTCTTTCCGAGACAGAGCGTCATGATTGGTCCGATATAATCCGCTTGGGTGATTATTGTAGCCCGTATGTAAGGTTCTTCAATATGATCGATAAGTGTTGCCTCAGGCAAGCCGGAAGGATTATGCACCTCGGTCTTGTTGCCCTTCTTGTCATATACAAGATAGGAAACGTTAGGGACAGTGGTTATGACATCCATGTCAAATTCTCTTCCGAGACGCTCCTGTACAATCTCCATATGCAAGAGTCCCAAGAAACCGCAACGGAAACCGAAACCGAGAGCCGCAGAGGATTCCGGCTGGAATGTGAGAGATGCGTCATTAAGCTGGAGCTTTTCAAGGGAGGCGCGAAGGTTCTCGAAATCCTCCGTCTCTATGGGATATACACCGGCGAACACCATCGGTTTCACTTCTTCGAATCCGGCAATGGCTTTTTCACACGGACGGTTTACATGCGTAATGGTATCACCGACCTTGACCTCCTTCGAGCTTTTGATACCGGAAATGATGTATCCCACATTTCCTGCCGACAACTCTTTTCGCGGAGCCATGTCAAGCTTAAGGACACCTATTTCATCTGCATGATACTCCTTTCCCGTTGACACGAATTTCACAAAATCACCATTCTTTATCGTGCCGTTTACGATCTTGTAATATGCTATAATCCCTCTGAAAGGATTGAATACAGAATCGAAGATAAGAGCCTGCAACGGAGCTTCCGGATCTCCCTTCGGGGCGGGAACACGCTCCACGATAGCTTTAAGTATTTCGTCAATACCCATACCGGTTTTGCCGCTGGCACGTATCACCTCCTCAGGGTCGCAACCTAACAGGTCAACAATCTGATCCTCTACCTCCTCAGGCTTCGCGCTGTCAAGGTCACACTTATTGATCACCGGAATAATCTCCAGATCATTGTCAATAGCCATATAGAGGTTCGAGATTGTCTGCGCCTGAATACCTTGCGAGGCATCCACGATCAGCAACGCCCCTTCGCATGCAGCGATGGAACGCGATACCTCGTAAGAGAAGTCGACGTGTCCGGGTGTGTCAATCAAGTTGAGGGTATATTTTTCACCGTCAAGCTCATAATCCATCTGTATGGCGTGGCTTTTTATTGTTATACCCCTCTCACGCTCAAGATCCATGTCGTCAAGCACCTGCGCCTCCATATCCTTACCGACAACGGTATTGGTACGTTCGAGAAGACGGTCTGCCAAGGTTGATTTGCCATGATCTATATGAGCTATAATGCAGAAATTCCTTATATTCTTCATTCTAATCTAATAATTCAGTTGCAAAATTAGTCATAAATTATGGAATTTACAACCACCTGGATTCTCCCGTCATCCATTAAGCAGCTCTTCTCAAGCAAGTGGCGCCTACTCCATAAAATATTCCTTATCATTCATCAGAAACATGTCTCGTTTCCAATCATAATACACAACAAATGGTTTTATTTTATCCATCTTATCCGGGTCTGGATTATTTTCATACCCATCTACCTGATGAGTAACAACCAACGTATTACCATCAATATATCCTGCATATGTTACATTATAGCTTGGTATAATACTTCCGTCCGGTCGCGGCAGGAACATCTCTGACAAGTGCAAGACAACATCCTTTCCATTCTTCTGTAAAGATATGTTCGTCATGTCTCCTAAATAGCTTTTATCAAACACATCGTCAGGAATAGTATTGTCGCCCATATATTCCACATAATCAGAATGTATATAACCGATTCTTTTATCAATAGGCGAAAGTTGCACCTTGTACCATCCGTCTTCGATTCCCAAGAATCTGAAATTTTGTCCACGATTTGCCTTCATCAAAGGAGTGCCCGAAACTGGAGCAGAGCGGACATTGATATTCTTTCCGTCATGAATATGTACAAATTCACATCTATCCTCTTTACTAAAAATGATGGTATCAGAATCATTTACCCTAAAAGTAAGCTGACAGGAAACCGAATTGTATCCAATATGGGCTTTATGCTTCAAGTCTCCACTTTTAATAATCACTTCAGCAGAATTATCCTCTATTAAAGACACTTCATCAATGCTGCCAAAGAAATCTTTGGACAACCATTCTCCGTCATATTCAGAAGTTTGATAAAAACCATAACCACCCGCCCCTTTGGACCTATATAAATTCAGATCCAAAGTGAAAATACCTTTTTCATTCAATTGACACCACCTTCCCACGAAAGGTCGTTCACCGGCATCTTTTCCCATAGCTGAAGCAATCGTACCCGAAATGCCACAAAAAAGCCATATCAAACTGATAACTAAAAATATTTTCTTCATTTGCATTCTTATGTATAGTGATTGTTTATTGAGAACCTTTAGAAGCTGTTTAATACATTATTCATTGTCCCTACCTGCCTAACCAATGAAATCCTTGACTATCACAACTCCATTTGTTTCCATCCTGATCAGTATAATAACATTCGCTGTATCTGGAATCTTGTTTAAGGGTATATATTTGCCCATTATGTTCTATCTCATATATTTTCAATCCGTCACTGGAAACGGAAGAAGAAGAAGAAGAATCAGACCATGATTGCATCGCACCGTCTAATATATCCCCAAAATGAAATATTGAATCAAGAAAACCTAAAAAACCTCCTATATAGAAACCCCATTCTGCAATATTCCACATAGTTCCAGACTCTATCCAGCCAATCCATTTGATCAATAAACCTACCAACAACGCAATTCCACCGAACACGATTCCAAGAGCAAGTATCTTTACCAAAAACTGCAAGGCAACTTTTACAAGAAATATAGCCAATCCCAAAAAGAAAATCCATTTTAATCCGGTAAACCATGCCGCCTCTCCTTCCGAATTAAATAACCATGAGAAAAAACTCCATGATCCTTTTTTTGAAGATGAATCAGCATTTTCTTTACCTGAAACTGCCTTTAAATATGAAGTGCTTACATAGCCATCCCTGCCATTATATTTTATTTTTGCCCATCCGTTCTCTATAGAAGTAACATTAATTATATCATTTTTAGATAATTTCCCCAACACTTCTCCATTCTTATTAGATGAAGCCCGAACATTTAATCCGGTTGAAGCAGTAACACAATAATTATCCGCATAAGCTTCCAGAAATAAGAAAAAACTAAAAAATAGCAATAACAGAGATTTTGCAACGACACCGGGCGATGGCACAACCCGTGCTGCACTACTGTTTTGCCAAAGATAGAAACTGTTCATTGTTTTTCCATTAACTCCGCAGTCCTTAGAGTCATACGATCAAACAATGAAGCGCCGAACTGCAATGCTACCACACTACAGGATAGTCATAACGCTTCTTTTATATTAGAATCTAAGCTTTCACGCTCTGAATGCAAAATTACAAGAAAAAATGGAATAAACAAAAACCGATTGGGATATATAAACCCATAATGTTATCAAACTCTGTGACTCTTTCTGCATCGCAAGATACCTCCGTGTCTTCCCCCATTAAACTTTAATCTAAACCTCTGTTTCTCTGAGCCTCTGTGTTGCTATTTAATTCCCGAGTACAAACAGGTAAAGATAAGAAGGCAAAGGTGATTTGAAGCATCGCGGATTTCTTCTCACCTTGCGGTGTTTCAGCGGGACGCGGACAGAGCGGATGACACGCGGATCTTTTGATATTACATAATATCACACTCAAAAACTCTTCGCGGATTCATATGTCTTCCGGCATATGACGGGAGTCGCGGATTAGAGCCGATGGTTGCGGATTATGTTGATGCTGTACGAGATGGATTTTGGTTGTCCGTATTAGCCGATAGATCCGTATCCATCGGCTTCGATCCGTGACTCTCCGTTGGCAGCCGTTGGCTGCCAAATCCGCTGAGCCGCAACATTCCGAATTGGTTTTGACTTGAAAAGATAAATCCGCGCCCCATCCGCCTCATCCGCGTCTCTCCCATTATGCCATGGGCATAATGGAATCCGCGATGCGGGATATCCATAATTTAACGAGTCGTAGCTGCTGTTGCGAGCAACAGCAGCTACGACTCGACACTCACCATGGTGGCAATTTAAATGAATACAGGCTCAATAAAACCTCTGTCCCTCCGTGGCACTATGTTTAAACTATTGTATCAAATGCTTTTAATCTTTGTTCCTTCGCGCTTAAATCTTATTGGAGTATAATATGAGGCAGATGTGGTCATTTATCTTTAGCAATGAAATTTCAACAAAATGCAAATTACTCCAACTCCATCATGTCGAAGAACATCAAACGGGTATGGTCGCCAAGTATCTTCTCTGACAATACTTTGAAGTGATTCTTCCTGTAAAAATCTATGGCAGATAGATATGCATCAACAGTCAGGTAGCGGAAGGCTGAATAATTGGGATTATCATTGAGCATCCCTTTAAGCAGATTCATCAGGTCAGTGCCGATGTTGCGTCCTTTGTATTGTGATGATACAGCGAATCTACCAATCTTAATTGCCGGATAACTCCCGAATTGCTTACGATCGGGGAATCCGCCCTTTATCGTCTTCCACTGACTGTTAGTCACATCCTGGCGACTGATTTTGTCATTTAGAAGGCAAAAATACGCAACAATATTGCCCTCATCCTCCAAAATATAAGATGTGGCAATACGTTTGTCGAGGAAACCTTTGGCATCCTCGACAAGAAAATTATTCAAATCTTCATCACCGCAATCAAATCCTGTGAGTTCTTTATCGGGAGTAAGTTTTACAAGTTTCATCTTCTATATGCAGATGGTAATGTATTCCTTAGCTTTCTTAACCGCCTCCTTGAGTTTTCTTGAATTCTCGGCGCGCTGCTCTTTGCTGAGACCCTCTACTTCCATTCTGAGTTTCTCAAAGCGCACAGCATCTTCGCCTGTAAGAATCGGTGTTTCTGCTATTGGTCTTGCCATGATTTTGTCTCCTATTATTAAGTAGTTTACAAAGTTACAACAAATTTACGAGACTTTTGGAGTATGTCATCGGATTTCTTACCAAAATCTACACAAGAAAAATTCCCTACTCTCAACTGGCAAGTGCAAAATTAGCGATTTGTCGGAAGAAAACATTTTTAGGAGAGTCGAAATTGAGTTTTTTACGCGGTCTGCGGTTGATCTTGATGCTGACCAATACATATTATAATTATATAAGGGTGTTCAGTTTCATGTCCCAGATTCCTTCCGCCAAATAGGTTAAAAGTAATAGGTAGCTCCTGCCAAGTCGCCGAGCCAGCCCGCAAAAAATGCACGGTATAGCAATATAAATGGAGGTATATTAAGAATTTGAAGCATCGCGGATTCCCTCTCACCTTACGGTGTTCAGGCAGGACGCGGACAGAGCAGATGGCACGCGGATCTTTTGATATCGCTTGATATCGCTTGATATTGCATAATATCACACTCAAAAACTCATCGCGGATTCATATGCCCTCCGGCATATGACGGGAGTCGCGGATTGGAGCCGATAGTTGCGGATTATGTTGATACTGTACGAGCCAGATTTTGGTTGTCCGTATTCGCCGATAGATCCGTATACATCGGCTTCGATCCGCGACTCTCCGTTGGCTGCCGTTGGCTGCCAAATCCACTGAGCCGCAACATTCTGGATTGGTTTTGACTTGAAAAGATAAATCCGCGTTCCATCCGCCTCATCAGCGTCTCTCCCTATATGCCATGGGCATATAGGAATCCGCGATGCCGGATATCCTTAATTTAAAATCCGATTTCTCTCTGCGCCAAGCCAACACATAGAAAATTCCAACCATTTACAACTACATAATAACCACCCTTAAAGATGTAAAATGTTTAAGAGTAAATTAAAAAGTGGTTGTCACGTGGTTGTATGTGGTTGGAGTATAAATAAAATATAATTGGTTTGGACAGAGGGATAAACGGGGATTTATCGAAAAAAATTTAGAACATGAAACTAAATTTATAAAGAGTTGTAGGTGGGTGAGAATGTATCGCCACGAGAGAGATCTCCCGTACGGGCACCGAGCTCAAGCCAGCGCACTCGCTGATCGGAACGTCCGTGGTTGAAAGTCTCCGGCACTGCATACCCCTGCGCCTGCTTCTGGAGATAGTCATCCCCTATCTTGGACGCGGCATTCAATCCTTCTTCAATGTCTCCGGGTTCAAGACTGTTGAAAAGCCGATTGTCGTGATATGCCCATACACCGGCATAGTAGTCAGCTTGCAATTCTGTCCGCACGCTCAGCTTATTTGATTCCGCTTCTGGAAGCCGAGCCATCTCTTGATGCGCCTGGTCGAGAGTGCCAAGCAAATTCTGGACATGATGACCAACCTCATGCGCTATGACATAGGCAAAAGCGAAATCACCTCCAGCACCCATCTGTTTCTCCATTTGCTCGAAGAAAGAGAGGTCGATATAGAGAGTCTTGTCGGCAGAGCAATAGAAAGGACCGACTGCCGACGTGGCATTGCCACAACCGGAATTTACAGAACCGGTGAACAGCACCATTTTCGGTGGCTCATAAGTTCGTCCTATCTTACGAAATTCCTCTGTCCACACGTCTTCCGTGCCCGCAAGAATAACTTTAGCGAACTCGGCATAACGCTCTTCCTGCTCCGTAGGCACATAATTCTGAACCATCTGATTGCCTGTCAACGAACCGGCATTATTCAGCACAGACAACGGATTTCCACCGGAAATCCAGATAATCAAGGCGGTGATAATCAATCCGCCGATGCCTCCGGCACCGGCAACAAGCCCAGTGCGCCGTCCGCGCCGGTCATCCACATTCGAGCTGCTTCTTCTCCCGTCAAGTCTCATTAGCGTATAGTTTTAGCATATTAATACTCCCCATCATTCAATACCCCTCCCATCCCATAAATAAAACCTGCTACCAATTCCAAAGGTTCAAATCCCCCACTATCCCACTGTCCAAACCAAGCCATATGAATATTTATTATCCAACCACTAAAAACCGCAAAACAACCATCTCAAAATACATAAAACTGATTGAAGTTAGATATAAAGGTGGTTGTCATGTGGTTGTGAATGGTTGGAGGTATTAATACCTCAATCCACATCTATCTCAATGCCCAAACCAAGCCATATGAATATTTATTATCCAACCACTAAAAA